>JAODMA010000211.1 GCA_025464545.1 Arthrobacter sp.
CCGGGGGCGCCGCGGGCGCCGCGGGCGCCGCGGGTGCCTCGAGCGACTACGGCACCATCACCCCCGATGGTGCGGTCAAGGAAGCAGGCGGCAGCCTCTACGCGTACCTGCCGGCACCCACCGTGCAGAGCCACGCGGCGAACCTCCTGACCCTCCCCGATGGCCGGCTCGGCTGCGTCTGGTTCGGCGGCACCCAGGAAGGCGTGCCGGACATCTCGATCTGGTTCTCCACCCTGGAGCCGGGCAGCCGCCAATGGTCTCCGGCGGAACAGCTCACGGACGACTCCACCCGCTCCGAGCAGAACCCGATCCTCTTCACCACTCCGAGTAACGAGCTCTGGCTGCTGTATACCGCCCAGAAGGCAGGCAACCAGGACACCGCCGAGGTCCGCCGCCGCATCTCCCGGGACAGCGGACTCACCTGGGGCCCGGTGGAGACGCTGTTCCCCGCGAACGACACGGGCGGCGTGTTCGTCCGCCAGCTTCCCGTGGTGCTGCCGTCCGGGCGCTGGATCATCCCGATCTTCCGCTGCATCACCACGCCCGGCGAGAAGTGGGTCGGCAACAGCGACGACAGCGCCGTGATGATCTCGGACGACGCCGGCGCCAGCTGGACTGAGCATGTCCTCCCGGGCAGCCTGGGCTGCGTACACATGAACATCCAGCCGGTGGCCGACGGCTCGCTGCTGGCCCTGTTCCGGAGCCGCTGGGCCGACTCCATCTACGAATCCCGGTCCACCGACGGCGGCAGCACCTGGAGCGAGCCCGTCCCCACCGAGCTGCCGAACAACAACTCCTCCATCCAGTTCACCGCACTGGCGGACGGCCGGCTGGCCCTGGTCTACAACCACAGCCGCGCCGAAGCGACGACCGAGCGGCGGCTCTCGCTCTACGACGAGATCGATGACGACGGCCTCGCCGCCGAGCCGGGCCAGCTTCCCGAGCCGGCGGCTGAGCCGGCGTCGGGCGGGCCCGGTGGGTCGGCGTCGGGCGGGTCCGGCGGGGTGCTGTCGGGCGGGTCCGGCGGGGTGCTGGCAGGTGCGCTCGCCGGAGCGGGCGAAAGCCGGAGTGCCTTCTGGGGCACGCCGCGGTCTCCGATGACGCTGGCGATCTCCGAGGATTCGGGGCGCAGCTGGCCGATCCGGCGGAACCTCGACGTGGGCGACGGCTACTGCCTGTCCAACAACTCCCGCGACGGCCTGAACCGCGAGTACTCCTACCCGTCGATCCACCAGGGCCCGGACGGTGCGCTGAACATCGCGTACACCTACTTCCGCCAGGCCATCAAGTACGTCCAGGTGGATCCGCAATGGGCGTACGAAGGCAGCAGCACGCCGGGTGAAGCCGAGGCCGGAACCGACAGAGTCGCCAGTGACCGCTGAACCGCATGCCCTCGTGACCGGCTGCAGCTCGGGGATCGGGCTGGCCATCACGGCCCGGCTGCTGGCCGACGGCTGGCAGGTGACCGGCCTCAGCCGCAGCGAGCCCACCTTCGGGCCGGGTTTCCGGTGGCGGCACGCGGACCTCTCCGACCCCGCATCCCTGGCGTCCAGTGTCGAGGACCTGGCGCCGGTAACCGCTTTCGTCCACGCGGCCGGGTTCCAGCGGACCGCCTTGCTGGGCGAGCTGGACGCCGACGCGCTGGCCGGGATGTTCACCGTTCATGTCGCGGCCGCAAGTAACCTGGCGAACGCCCTGGTGCCCCGGATGCCCGACGGCGGCCGGGTGCTCCTGGTCGGCAGCCGCACGTCCACCGGCTCCCCCGGCAAGAGCCAGTACGCGGCGACCAAGGCGGCGTTGCTCGGGCTGGGCCGCAGCTGGGCCCAGGAACTGGCGCCGCGCGGCATCACCGTGAACGTGCTCTCGCCCGGACCGACGGACACGCCCATGCTGGCCGATCCCGGCCGGGCCGCCACGCCGCCGAAGCTGCCCGCCCTGGGACAGCTCGTGGACCCGGAGGACGTCGCCGCGCTCGCCGGGTTCCTGCTGGGACGCCACGGGAAATCCATCACCGGGCAGAACTACGTGATCTGCGGCGGCGCGTCGCTATGAACGGCGCGTTGCCATGATCGGACCGCGTCTGTGGACCGGAACCGCCGCAGGTCCGAATAGCATGAGGACTGCCCCAACCGATGGGCAGCGCCACGGATGCAGCAGCAGCCGCCGAAGGAGAGCCAACGATGACCACCGCCAAAGCCCGGCGTGAAGAGATCTACCACCTCGCCGTAACCACAGGTCTGGCGTCCGTGGAAGAACTGTCGCGGCACTTTCGGGTGACGGCGTCCACAATCCGCCGGGACCTCGCGCAGCTCAACGAACAGGGAAAGCTCGCCCGGACCTACGGCGGCGCCGTGGCCCTCGGCGCACACCCGGAACCGTCCCTGCGCCAGCGCACCGGTGAGGCCTTCGAACAGAAACAGGCCATCGCTGCCTGGGCGGCCTCCGAGGTGAAGGAAGGCGAGAACATCCTGCTCGACGGCGGCTCAACGGTGGGGGCCATGGCGCATGCCCTGCGCGGCCGCGAAAACCTCTCCGTGACCACTCCCGGCATCAACACGCTCCAGGAATTCGCGGATTCCCCGGGCGTCCAGGTCGACTGCCTGGGCGGACGGCTCCGGAGCGTCAGCCAGACCTTTGTCGGTCCCCTTGCCGAGGCAGCCCTGGAACGGATGAGTTTCGACCGGGTGTTCCTGGGCGCGGACGCAGTCACGGTGGAGGACGGCCTGTGCGAGGCGGACCAGACCCAGACCCGGCTGAAAGAGCTGATGGCGCGGCGCGGCAACACAGTTTACGTCCTCGCGGATTCCACCAAGCTCGGCAAGCGGCCGTTCCACGCCTGGGTGCAGCTTCCTGCGCCCTGGATCCTGGTCACC
>JAODMA010000273.1 GCA_025464545.1 Arthrobacter sp.
CGGTCGCGATGATGATTTCCTGGATGGCGCCGTCGTTGAGCCGGGTGAGCAGTTCCCGGATTCTGAGCTGTTCGGGGCCGACGCCGGCGATAGGGTTGATCGCGCCGCCGAGTACGTGATACCTGCCGCGGAAGGAGCGGGTCCGCTCGACGGCGAGCACGTCTTTGGATTCTTCGACGACGCAGATGATAGACGGGTCCCGGCGCGGGTCGCGGCAGATGTTGCAGAGCTCCTGCTCCGTGATGTTTCCGCAGACCGTGCAGAACTTGACCCGTTCCTTGACCATCGTGATCGCGTCAACCAGCCGCTTCATGTCCTGCGGGTCGGCCTCCAGGATGTGGAAAGCCAGCCGCTGTGCGGACTTGGGACCGACCCCGGGAAGGCGTCCGAGCTCGTCGATCAGCTCTTGAACTGCACCTTCGTACACAATGTCCTCGTTCGTTAGGGGAGCGGGCAGCGGGCCCGGGGCCTGGCGGGGCGGCTAGAAGCGCGGTGCCAGTGGACTGCCGTCCAAGGACCGCTCCTCCACCAGCTTCCCGCCCAGAATACGCTCGACGGCGGCACGGCCGAAGACGCCTGATTCCTCGATGGTCTCGTCGTCCGCGCTTGGCACGTCCTGGACATAGGTGATGGCTGCCGCGGCTCGGGCCGGTGCTTTGGCCCGTCCCGCCTCCGCTTCCGGGCTGTTGGACAGCCGCTGGTAGAGGCTCTGCCGGGCGGCGGTGTCCTGAGCTGCAGCCAAGGCAGGATCGGGAGCGACGGGTGTCGGCGGCGGAGCGGCTACGGGCGTCGACGGTGCGATCATCGGAGCAATATCCGCGGCAGCGAGGGAGGCCCGATCGGCGGAACCGGCACCAACAGGCACCAACTGGGGCGCCCCCCAACCGTCCGGGGCCCTGTCAGGGGCAACCGAGGCACCGGATATGGCCGCAGCATATTCCGGGATCTGAGCTGCTGCAGGTGCATAGTGTGGCGGCTCCGGCTCGTGCGCCGGTTCGGCCGGCAGTGCGTCCGCCGAGGGGGCCCTGCCTCCAACGTTGGATTCCGCGCCTACGGTCCAGACGCCAGGGGACTGCTCAACGGCGCGTGCCCAAGGGTCATCACCGCTACTCGGCGTAGGCGTTGCATCCACCGGGGCTGCGGCAGCGGCGCCCCGGGCAGCTGCCGGAGCCGCTTTCCTGCGGACGGCGCTCGGGGCCGACGGAACTGATGACGGTACCGCTACGGGTGCCGCGGAAGCGGAAGGGTCCCAATCCATGGGCGGTTCCTCATCGAGCGGCGGCGCGTCTTCGTCCCGGGGCGGGCCCCAGTCATCGTCAGGGTAGGCGTAGGAGCCAGATGGATCAGCAGTGCCAAGCGTTTCGCGGCCGGCTTCGGGTTCAGGGGTGGCTGCGGCTTCACCCGGGACCTGCAGGGCGGCGTCAGCCACGGGATCCGGTCTTTGGGCAGGCGGTGGCTTTGCTGCCGGTGATGCAACGGGCGCCACGGGGCCCGTGTCCACGGCAGCTGTGCTGCGCACCTCAGAGGGGGCAGGGCTTGGCTCCTCCGAGGGGGCGGGTTGCGGTGCGGCCTGCCGGGTGTCCGGAGCCAGCCCCCAGGCCGCATCGGCGGACGTCGCCGGGACATCCGGGCTAGCGGGTGCTTTTGGGTTTGGCTCAGAGCTCGCTGAGCTGTTGCTGCCGGCCGCGACGGCGTGAATCTGGCAGTCGATCCCGATGGTCTTGTGGATCGCCTGGCGCAGGTTGTCGGCGTGGTCGGCACGGCCGAATGCGCCCGCCAGCCCGGAAGTGGTGAAGGCAAGCGTCAGGACCTGGCCCTCGAACTGGCCGACCTGGGCGTTCGGTTCCACCAGTGCCCACGTACTGCGCTTGATCTTGGTCAGTGTCTGCAGGATCTCAGGCCAGGCCCGGCGGAGGACCTCGACGTCGGCGCCGGTTCCGCCAGCCGGCGCAGCTGCGGGGGTTGCAGCCGGGGCAACGCCTGGGGCATTGCCCTGCTGCGGCTGCTGCGGGGCCTGCCGGACCGGGCTGGACGGGGGAACCTGCGCATGCGCGGGCGCGGGGGAGGCCGCAACAGGGTTCGTCGCCGTCCGGGCTGGTGCCCCGGGTTCATCTACCGGCCAGTCGCTGGTACTGACCCGCGGTGCGGTGATCTGTTCCCGGGGCGGTCTGACGTCCTGCTGCGTCGACGTGAGGGGAGTTGTTGCTGCGGCTTCAGCGCTCGCCGCGGCCGGGGCCGGAACCGAAGCCGGGGCCGTGGGCGCAGTGGCGGGGGCAGCAGCAACAGCAATGACCGGGGCCGTGGGGGCGGCGGCGACTGCGGCAGTAACGGCGGTGGCGGGGGCCGGCGTCGGTGTATTGGCGGGAGCTCCGACGTCGGTTCCGGCGTAGTTCAGCCGGCGCTCGACCCGGTCGATCCGGGCCGCGATACCGCGTTCGCTCTGCTCCGAGGAGGGCAACAGGATCCGGGCACACAGCAGTTCAAGGTGCAACCGCGGAGAGGTGGCCCCGGTCATTTCGGTCAGCGCGGTGTTGGTGACGTCGGCCGCGCGGGAGAGTTCGGCGGCCCCGAGGTTGTGCGCTTGGTTCTGCATCCGCGCGATCTGGTCCGCCGGCATGCCTCGCAGGATCGACTGTGCGCTTTCCGGCATGGCCTGCACGATGATGAGGTCGCGGAAACGCTCGAGCAGGTCCTCCACGAAGCGGCGGGGATCATGCCCGGTCTGGATGACCCGGTCCACAGCCCGGAACACGGTGGCGGCGTCGGATGCCGCCACAGCCTCGACCACGTCGTCGAGCAGCGATGCGTGCGTGTAGCCGAGGAGGGCAACGGCCAGTTCGTAGTCGAGGCCGTCCGGGCCGGCTCCCGCCATGAGCTGGTCCAGGACGGAGAGTGAGTCGCGGACCGAGCCGCCGCCGGCCCGAATCACGAGCGACAGCACGCCGGGAGCCACCGGGACGTTCTCCTGCTTGCAGAGCAGCTCGAGGTACGCCATGAGGGGCTCTGGCGGCACCAGCCGGAAGGGGTAGTGGTGGGTGCGGGAACGGATGGTGCCAATGACCTTGTCCGGCTCCGTTGTGGCGAAGATGAACTTGATGTGTTCCGGCGGCTCTTCCACGATCTTGAGCAGCGCGTTGAAACCGGCGGAGGTGACCATGTGGGCTTCGTCGATAATAAAGATCTTGTAGCGGTCGCGGACCGGCGCGTAGGTGGCCCGTTCACGCAGGTCGCGTGCGTCGTCGACGCCTCCGTGGCTGGCGGCGTCGATCTCGATGACGTCCAGGGAGCCGGAGCCGCCGCGGGCAAGCTCGACGCAGCTGGCGCACGTGCCGCAGGGGGTGTCCGTTGGGCCCTCGGCGCAGTTCAGGCAGCGGGCCAGGATTCGGGCGGAGGTGGTTTTTCCGCAGCCGCGCGGGCCGGAAAAGAGGTAGGCGTGGTTGACGCGGTTCTTCCGCAGGGCCGTCATTAGCGGCTCGGTAACGTGTTCCTGCCCGATAACGTCCGCGAACGAATCGGGGCGGTATCTACGGTAAAGCGCGGTAGTAACAGTCACAGATAAACCCTACCAATCGGCACAGACATAAAAGACCCCTCATGCACCCGCCAGAGCCCATTTACCCTTGCTACCTTCCGGTCCTGGGGGAGTTCAACAGGATGACGCCACATGAGGGGCCGTCAGCAAGTTTACCCGACGTTTG
>JAODMA010000188.1 GCA_025464545.1 Arthrobacter sp.
GTCGCGGCGGTCCTGGGGCGTTGGGTCTGGGCAGCAGCCACTCGTGATTCCTCCGGGAAGTTCGTTTGCAGACTCTAAGCGTGCCACGGCCCACGCGGTCCACCAAGCCGCACTGGACCCGTCCGACCGGTCCCCGTTGGCGGGGGCGGTCGCCCGGCAGCCCGGCCAGGAGGAGGACGGTCCGTCTGTGGGCCGCCACGGCCAGCGTGACGACGGCGGCGGGATGCAGGACCAGCCAGACGGAGGTGAGGACCGCCACGGAGAACAGCACCATGGTTGCCATGCCATAGAGGCCTTCCGGCCAGGGCAGGACGGCCCCGGGGAGACCCGCGAAGAAGCGGGCTATGCCGGCGACTCCGGCCGCGGACACCGCGGCAACCGACAGTGGACCCGCGGCGAACCCGGGCGACAGCGGCACCAGCGGTACGGCGGCCGTCCCGAACAGGGTGACCGGGGGGACCAATGGCGAGGCGACAAGGTTGGCGGCCAAGGCGTAGGTGGAGAACTGTGGCTGGAGGAGAATAATCGCCGGTCCGCAGAAAACCTGCGCCGCCAGAGGGACGGCAAGTCCGGCAGCCGCCCACCGGGGCACAGCCCGCGGCAGCCAGGACATGATGCGCCTCCCGGCCACCACAATGCCCAGCGTGGCCAGCACCGATAGAAGGAACCCGAAACTCGTTGACAACGCCGGGTCCGCCAGCAACAGGCCGATGACGGCAAGGCACAGGAAGCTGAGCCCGCCCCCGGTCCGGCCGCCGGCCAGGGCAACAAGGCCCACGGCGCCCATCACAGCGGCACGCAGGACGCTGGCGTCCGGTCCCACCATCAGGACAAAGATGCCCAGTCCGGCGAGGCACACCGCTGCGGCGGCAACCCGGCCCAGCCGAAGGCTGCGGGCAAGAAGCAGGAACACCCCCAGTATCAGGCTGCAGTTGGCGCCGCTGACCGCCGTAAGATGGGTCATTCCGACCGTTTTCATCGCGCTCTCCAGCTGTGGATCGAGCCTGCTGTTATCGCCCGTGACCATCCCCGGCAGCAAGCCGCCGGCGTCCCCGCCAAACTGCTCCGCTGCGCCAGCCAGGCCCAGCCGCAGCGACCCGGCACCCTGCTGCATGGCACCCGGCGCCGCCAGGGTGCGCGGGGTCGAGGAGGCCGAGAGGACGGCCGCCACGACCTGGCCTGGCTCCGCCGGCCTAAGTTTTCCGGTCGTCCGGATCAGCTGGCCCGGCATGGCATGCTCCCACTCCGGGCCGCCCATCACCAACACTCCGGCCGCGGCCCTGATCCGGCGTGCGTCCCAGTCCAGAGCGATCAGGGTGGCCGGTACAGCCCACCGGTCGGCCAGTCCGGACCTTCCCGGCGATAAGAGCCTCCGCGGGGCACCGGCGACGACAAGTTCAGCCCCAACCGGAGCGTTCGCCGCTACAGCGCCTGCCAGGTCCGCGTCATGGCGCTGAGCGGAAGCAACTGCTGAGTGGGAACCCGCCACTGCGGAAAGCAGCAGCGCCACCGCCGCAGTAGCCAGCAAACTGCGCGGCGCTGACCCGCTCCGTCCGGACGATTCCGGGCTGCCCGTCCGGTCCCTGGTCCGGTCCCCGGTCACGGCTCCGGTCCCGGCTCCGGTCGGTTCGCGTGCCCGGACCGCAGCACCGAGCAGCAACGCTCCGGAGCCCGCCAGCAGCACAGCGCACAAGGCACCGAGTGCGCCGGGGTCCAGCCAGCCTCCGGCGGCCGCCGTGGCCCAGACCAGTAGCGCCGCCGGAACCAGGCGGAGGTCCGTCCGGCGGGCCGACTCCCCGGCGTGCTCCGGTCCGGACCGGTCCGGAGCTGCAGCGGCAAGCTGCCGGTCTTTGAGCCAGGCCCGTCGGGGCGGCACCGCAGCGACGGGCCGGACCTGCCGGGGGCCGCCGCGTCGAGCCGACGGCGGGCCGTGCACTGCCGCATCGACGTACCGTTGCCAGCGGCTCTGCCGCGCCATCAGACAGCCGCCATCAGACCCGCACCAGGGGAAGCAAGGTCTCAAGCAGCTTTGGCCCGATTCCGTCCACGGCATCCAGCTCGGCCACGGTCTGGAAGCGGCCGTGTTGCCTGCGCCAATCCACGATGCGCTGCGCCAGGACCGGCCCTACGCGGGGCAGCGTCCCGAGTTCCTCGATGCCTGCCGTGTTGAGATTGATCCTGCTTCCCCCGTCGGCACCTCTGGTTCCGGCACTCCCCGAACCGGCGTCACTTGCGCCACCGCTACTTGAATTTCCTGGTCCGTCGCTCCCGGAACCACCGGCGTCGGCAGCGTCATCGGCGTCCTCGGAGGATGCCTCCGGCTGCCCCTGTTCGGGCACGAGGATCTTCTGGCCATCCTCCAGCACCGCGGCGAGATTGAGCCGGTCTGGTTCCGCCAGCCCGGTGGCGCCGCCGGATGCCGTGAGGGCTTCGTGCAGCCGGCTCCCGGCGGGCAGCTCGATCACGCCAGGACGTACCACCGCCCCGGCCACATGGACCGTGATCGTTGTTGGGTCTGGGCGGGTGCTGTCCTGGGCCGGCGAAGACTCGGTGCGCGGGCCCGCGTTCTCCTGCTGGACAGCGGCTGAGGACACGTCGCTCAGCGGAACCACCTCCGGCGCTCCGGTAACGGCCCCCCACCAGAACCAGCCGGCGAGCACGACGGCGACCGCTCCGAGCAGGGCGGATGCTCTCAGGCCGGTGCGGCGCCGCACGCCGGGCACGGCAGGACGGGGTCCGTCAGGCTGGTCCGCGAGGGGGTCCGCCACCGGTATAGGCTGCAGCAGCCCGGTCGCATGACCGGTGCCATCCGGTCCGCCGAGTGACGCTGACAGCCGGTGCCGGGCAGCGGCGACGCCGGGGGGCGGTTCAGTTCCCGGGTTCAGGTGGAACAGGCTCCGGCGTGACATAGCACCAACGGTAGGAAGGCTCGCCCCAGGTGCCCATCCCTGGCTCGGTCTATGTGGAAAGCGCTCCGGACAAGGCTGGCGGAGTACTGCTCTCGCCCACAATCACGGCCAGCACCCCGAGGCCGGCGTGGGCGGCCAACACGGCCGGGAGGACGCTGGTCTGCGCCGCCGGACAATCAGGCAGCGCGACGGCGAGGCGCGCCGCGAGCCGTTCGGCCTCCGTCTGGTTACCGAAATGGTGAATGGCGATCCGGGCGTGCCCGGGCGGCCTGGCCGCGGCGTCGGCTGCGACGATCTCCTCCAGCCGCGCTACGGCCTTGGCGGCGGAACGGACTTTTTCCAGCGGGACGATCTTTCCGTCCTCGACCGCCAGAATGGGCTTGATGGAGAACATAGTGCCCAACAGCGAGGCCGCCGCACCGATCCGCCCTCCGTGGCGCAGCTGCTCAAGGCTCGGAACGTAGAAGTAGACCTTGGTGCGGGCCAGCCGTTCCTCGGCGAAGGCGCGGACGCCCGCCGCGCTCCTGCCGTCCGCCGCGGCGACGACAGCGCTTTGGACCCCCATCCCCTGGGCCATCCCGACGGTGCGCGAGTCCAGGACCTCCACGGGGATGGCGACCCTGCCGGCCGCGAGACGGGCGGCGTCGGCCGTTCCGGAGAGCTCACCGGAAATATGGACCGACACGACGGAATCAAATCCGCGGCGTTTCGCCGCCAGATACGCCTGTTCAAACTGTCCGGGGGACGGCCGTGACGTCTTGACCGACCTGCCGCAGGCGATGGCCACTGCGATCGTCTCGGTGAGGTCGTCGTCACCCTCGCCGTAGATCTCGGCGCCCACCATGACGGGCATCGCCACGACGGTCAAGCGGCCGTCAGCCGTGAAAGCCCGGACCCAGTCGGCAGGCAGGGCGGCCGCCGAATCTGTGACCACCGCAGTGCGTACCACGCCGGCGGAAGACGCGGAATCCGTTCCGGAACGTGCGGCCGGACGGAGCCGGGTCAGGCGCTCCCTCAGCCACGGCCATCCTGCTGGCTCGCGGTCGGGCACAGGGCACCTCCTGCTCCTGGTCAGTAAGTTTGAGCCGGCCGCCGGCTTACGCCGGCGGCCGTTCGGTCAACCCGTCCGGTTATCCCGGGACGATGTTGACCAGCTTAGGCGCCCGGACGATCACCGTGCGGATCCCCCGCCCCTCAAGGGCGCGCTGGACGTTCTCCGAGGCCAGCGCCAGCTCGCGCAGTTCGTCCTCGCCGATTCCCGCGGCAACCTCAAGGCGG
>JAODMA010000350.1 GCA_025464545.1 Arthrobacter sp.
GCCGGTGCCATCCGGGACTCCACCGGCCACTACACCTACGCCTGGTTCGGCGCCGCCGCAATGTGCACCATCGCCGCCGTCATCAGCGCGACCATCCGCAAGGACGCCGGGAAGAAGGAAGCAGTCCCGGTCCCGGCCTAGCGGAAGGCCGCGAGGCCGGTGATGTGCTGGCCCAGGACCAGGGTGTGGACCTCGTCGGTGCCCTCGTAGGTGCGCACCGACTCGAGGTTTGCGGCGTGCCGCAGCGGCGAATAGTCCAGGGTAATCCCGTTCCCGCCCAGAATGGTCCGGGCCTCACGGGCAATCGCGATCGCCTCGCGCACGTTGTTGAGTTTGCCCAGTGAAATCTGCTCGGGCCGGAGCTTCCCGGCGTCCTTGAGCCGGCCCAGCAGCAGCGCCAGCAGCGTGCCCTTCTGGATTTCCAGCAGCATGTTCACCAGCTTTTCCTGCGTCATCTGGTAACCGGCGAGGGGCTTGCCGAACTGCAGCCGCTCCTGCGAATACTTCAGCGCGGCCTCATAGGAATCCCTGGCCGCACCCATCGCGCCCCACGCGATCCCATACCGCGCCTCGTTCAGGCAGGTGAACGGACCCCGGAGCCCGAAGGCGGCCGGCAGCAGCGCCTCAGGACCCAGCCGGACGCCGTCGAACGTGACATCGCACTGAATCGAGGCGCGCATCGAAAGCTTCTGCCCGATCGGCGTCGCGGTGACCCCGGCGGTTCCTGCGGGGACCAGGAAGCCGCGGACGCCGTCGTCGGTTCTGGCCCAGACCACCAGCACGTCCGCCACGGAGGCCAGCCCGATCCAGCGCTTGGCGCCGTCCAAAATCCAGCCGGCGCCCTCGCCCGTTCCGTCCCGCCGGGCGGAGGTCGTCATCGAGGCGGGGTCCGAGCCGGCGGTGGGTTCGGTCAGTGCGAAGCTGCCGATCAATTCACCGGCGGCCATCCGGGGGAGCCACTCCTGCTTCTGTTCCTCGGAGCCCCAGGCGTGGATCGCGGTCATGGCGAGGGAGCCCTGCACCGAGACGAAGGTGCGGATGCCGGAATCGCCCGCTTCCAGTTCCATCGCGGCGAGGCCGTATTCGACGGCGGTGCGGCCGGGGCAGCCGTAGCCGTTCAGATGCATGCCGAGGACTCCGAGTTCACCCAACTCCGGAGCCAGCTGCACCGGGAAGACGCCGTCGTCGTACCATTCCGCGATGCCCGGACGGATCCGCTGATTCGTGAAATCGCGGACCTTCTCCCGCACGGCCAACTCCTCGGCGCTCAGCAGGGAATCGATCGCCAGGACGTCCGAGACATCGGAAACTTCAGCAGGTCGGCTCATTTCAGCATCCTACGGCCGCTCCGGCGCAAGCGCGCCGGCCGAAGGCTGCCTCTGCAGGAAGTAACCCCGGGTTGACGGGGTGAAACGGCAGACGGCGGCCAGCACCCCTCCCAGTGCCAGCAGCACCACACCGCTGACGAAGGCGCCGCCGACGCCGAAGATCTGCGTGTCGCCGTAGCCCGGATCCCACATCTGCACCGCGGAGACGAAGAAGGCCACGGTCAGCAGCAGGGCCCCGAGCAGTGGCAGGATCCCGCGGAACCACAGGTTGCGGGCCGAACTGCGAAGAGTGGCACGGAAGTACCAGACGCAGGCGAAGCCGGTCAGCGCATAGTAGAAGGCGATGAAAAGGCTGATGGAGCTGATGGAGTCGGCCAGCAGGTTCTCGCTCAGGAGGCTCATCAGCACGTAATATCCGACGGCTGCGGCGCCCATGACCTGCGTGGAGAAACCGGGGGTCCGGTTGCGGGTGTGGACCTGGCCGAACTTCGGGGGCAGGGCCCCGTGCACGCCCATGGACAGGGTGCCGCGCGCCGTGGGAAGGATGGTGGTCTGGGTCGAGGACAGCACGGAGGACAGCACTGCAACGACGATCAGCCAGCCCCACGGGCCCAGGACCACGTCCTTCATCGCGAGGAAGACGTCGCTCTGGTTGGCTTCGTTCCCGAGGCCGATTCCTTCCGTGCCAACCGAGGCATACATCATCACCAGCAAAGCCACGGAAACGTAGATGGCTACAAGGACGAACGCGGAAATGACCGCGCCCCGGCCGGGAGTCGTGGCCGGGTTCTCCGTCTCCTCGTTCACCGCGAGGCAGGTGTCCCAACCCCAGTAGATGAACAGGGCCAGCAGGGCGCCGTGCACCACGGCACCCGGATCGGCGAAGGCGCCCAGCGGGTTGAACCACTCGGGGTCGAACGCCTGGCCGGTGACGGCCCCGCCCGATGCGCCCCCCGCGATGGAAAAGATAATCGCGACAGCGAAGATGCCGAGCGAGACATACTGCACGTAGGTCAGGGCGCGCTGGACGTGCTCCCCGAGCCGGATGCCGCGGTAGTTCACGAGGGTCATGAAGACGATGAACAGCACGCCGGTGGCGGTGACCACCAGGCTGTTCCGGGCCAGCGAACCGTCGCCGACCAGCAGCCACAGGTACTGCCCGGCGACCTGGGCAAGGTTGGCGAGAACCACTACGCCGGCCAGGGCGACGCCCCAGCCGCCCAGCCAGCCGGCCCACGGACCGAAGGCGCGGCGGGCCCAGATGAACGTGGTGCCGCAATCCGGCATGGCGCTGTTCAGCTCGCGGAAGGCGTAGGCAATGAAGAGTACGGGCACGAAACCCAGCAGCAGGATCAGGGGAGTGTAGTTGCCGTTGACGGCCACGATCAGGCCCAGGGTCGCCGCGAGCGAATAGACCGGCGCGGTGGAGGCCAGCCCCAGCATGACGGAGTCGCCCAGGTCCAGGATTCCGGCCCGCAATCCCTTTGCCGGAACCGGCGCCGGGCCGCCGGGGGTGGTCGTCTGGGTGCTCATAGGGTGATTCCTGCCTTGCTGGAGTGCTGACTTGAAGTCGGGAGAACGGGGGCTGGTGCATCGATCGTGTTGGGCACGAAACGGCAGAAGTAGTCGGTGATGGGGCCGTCTGACTCGCGGATGCCGCAGCCGACCGATTCGCCGTCGACCACCCACAGGCCCAGCACCGGGTGGTTGCCCTCGAAATCGGGCAGGGCGTGGAACTGCTGGTAGCACCAGCCTTCCTGGCCGTAGCCGCCGGGCTGTTCCAGGTTGATGCCGGGGGCGTGAATCCTGATGTTGTCCCCTTCCCGGCCGTGCAGTGGTTTGGCCACCCACTCGGTCAGCGGTCCGGGCCCGTCCAGGTAAGCCGGCAGCAGATTGGGGTGGTCCGGGTAGAGATGCCACAGTGCGGCGAGCAGGGCCTTGTTGGACAAAAGCATCTTCCAGGCGGGTTCCACCCAGCGTGGGTTGTGGGCGCGCTGGAGCAGCCGGGGCCCGAACGGCTCCTTCATCATCAGTTCCCAGGGATAGAGCTTGAACATGGTGCTGATCAGAAAGTTGTCCAGGTCCACGAACCGGTTGAGGTTGGGGTCCCAGCCGATGTCTGACATGTTGATGCCGATGGTGGTCCAGCCGGCTTGGCTGGCGACGTCCCGCATATAGGCCGCGGTCATCCAGTCCTCACCGGATTGCTCCGCTTCGGAGTGGGCGACGTGGAGGGTGCTCATACCGGTGCGGTACTGCAGCTTCTTCCATTGCCGGATGAGCGCCTCATGGATGCCGTTCCACTGGTCCTTTTCGGGAAAGACGTCCTGCAACCAGAACCACTGGGCGACGGCGGCCTCGATGAGTCCGGTGGGGGTGTCGGCGTTGTATTCGAGCATTTTGGCCGGGCCGCCCTGGCCGTCGTAGATGAAGTCGAAGCGGCCGTAGACGTCCACGTCACCGGCCTGCAACGATTCGGCCGCCAGCTCCAGTGCCTGCGGCCCGATCCCGATGGTGCCCATGGCGCCGGTCGCGAGGAACCTGGCGGCCTCGAGGCACATGCGGTGCATGTCCTCTGCGGTCTGTTCGAGGGTTTCCACCTCGTCCATGGTGAATTCGTAGTACGCGGCCTCGTGCCAGTACTCGACATTCGTGCCGTCGGGCAGGGCGGTGGTGGAGAAGACCAGGCCCTGCTCTTCGATCCGTGCTTTCCAGTCCGGCCTCGGCTCAGAGTGCAGTCGTTTCATCGCTAGCCTCCCGTGCTTCCGCCCTTGGAGCTGCCACCGAAGCCGCCCCTGCTGACGCTGCCGCCCTTGGTGCTGTAACCCGTGGCCGCCTTGGCCCCCGACGGGACGGTCCTGGTGTAGCTCGGGAACCCCGAGCGGTTCTGGCCCAGGCCGGGCACGCTGGCGCCCCTGGAGTAGAAGTACCAGGCGTAGATGCCGGAGCTGCGACCTTCCGTGCTGCTGTTGTCGCACTGGGTGTCCTCGACGCGCTCGCCGGTGTCATCGTTGAAGCACACCTGGGCGTAGTCGGGATCCTCCTGGCTGCTCGCCACCATGGCGGTGATCGTGCCGGCCAGGAGCGCGGTGACGCCGAGTCCGACGACGACGGTGCGTCGCTGGGAGCGTTTCTTCCGCGCCGCGGCACCGGCCAATTCGCGTTCCCGCTCGCGTTCGAACGGGTCGAACACCGCGCCCGGCGCCGTGCCGTCGCCGGAAGGATCCGGTGTGGCGTCCTCGGGGCGGGCGGACTGACCGGCCGGGTTCTGCAGCTCCGGCCGGAGTTCAGGCTTAGGCACCTGCCACGGCGGAGGTTTCGGCTCGCCGTTTTTCCTGGGCAGTTCATCGCCCTCGTGCTTGTCCTGATCCATGGTCTCCCCCTGTTTCCGTCCCTGATGGTCGCGGCAGGCCGCGCCGCGGACGCTGCCGCACCGAAAGCCGTTCCGAATTCTGATGCCAGCCTAACCGGCTTACCGGCCGCGGGCGGCGGAAACATCCGGGAAACCGGACGCAGCCGCGCCTTCCCCCGGTTGGCGGGCGCAGGCCTACACTGGTCCCATGGACACCGCATCTGTGCTTGCCGTGTGCCGGGTCCACCAGCTGCTGGCGGACCCCGGCAGCGTCGGCGTGACCGCGATCGACAAGCGGGCCGTGGACGGGCCCGTCCGGGTGCACAAGCTCGGACTGCACGGAGACATCCAGGCCAGCCGCATCGACCACGGCGGCGAGGACCAGGCGTTGTACGCCTACTCCCAGGATGACGCGGACTACTGGACCGGGGAGCTGCAACGGGAGCTGCCGCCGGGCATCTTTGGCGAGAACCTGCGTATCGCCGGCATCAACGCCACGAACGCCATCATCGGTGAACGCTGGAAAGTAGGACTGGACGTCGAGGTGGAGGTGACTTCGCCCCGCACGCCCTGCGCCACGTTCCAGCGGCGGATGGTCGAACCGCACTGGGCCAAAAGGTTCGGCGACGCGGGCCGGGTGGGCACCTATCTCCGCGTGGTCCGAACTGGCAGCATCCAGGCGGGGGACCATATTCACCGGATCTTCGTCCCGACGCACGGCGTGACAATCGGCAAGTGGTTCAGTGAGCCCACGCTCGAGGACATGGAGGCGCTGCGGGATGCGGACGCCGACGGACAGATCCGCCTCCAGCCCGAATTCCACGGGGAATTCGCGAAGCTGCAGCGTCGCCTCGGGGTGTAGCGGAGGGCCTTCCGGCCGCGGGCCGGTCTGCCCGTGTGCGCAAGCTCACCGCCGTCGTCGGCCGCTCAGTTACCTAACAGCGGATCTATACCCTACACTTGAACTATCCCCCACTCCGGAAATCCCTTATTTCCTGCCCAATTCTTGAGGCAAGACTGGTAAGTGTTGGGGCCCGCGCGATTGAGATGCGGGCATTTTCATAGGGAGAGCCGGCTAAAGAAAACGCTGTACAGACTGCTGGGATAGCAGCCAAGAGATGCAGCGGGAAGTCCTGCCACGGGATTGCGAAAGCGCCGGACTTCTATGTGACCGGCCGGTCAAGTATGCCCGGCAATTACGGCACGCGTACTGCGGCTCCGCTCACCTCGGGTTGTGCCGCTTGGCCCCTATGGATGAGGAAAATTCACCTATGCCCGAAAATCAGAACAACTCCGCCGACACCGAAAACAACCACGTCGACGTCGAGACTTCTGAGACGGTTGCCCCCGCAGCCGAGTCCGCCCCGGTAGCCACCGAGGTTCCTGTCAACACCGAGTCCCCTGCCACCGAGGCTCCCGCCAACACCGAGGCCCCCGCCGCCGAGCAGGCCGCCGATACCAAGTCCGCTGACACCAAGGCCGCCCCGTCCAAGGACGAGGACGCCGAGGATGAAGGCGTCAAGTTCGTGGACCTCGGCATCGACGGCCGCGTCCTTGCTGCCCTGCAGGACGTCGGCTACGAGAAGCCGTCCCCGATCCAGGCAGCGACCATCCCGCTGCTGCTCGAAGGCCGCGACGTCGTGGGCCTGGCCCAGACCGGTACCGGTAAGACTGCAGCTTTCGCAGTACCGGCGCTGTCCCGTCTGGCCGAGCTCCACGACCTC
>JAODMA010000373.1 GCA_025464545.1 Arthrobacter sp.
AACTTTAGTGCGCTTGACCAGCTCCGGTTATCCTGATGCCATGGCCATTTCACTCGCCGCCCTGCTGGGGGTTCCGTCCCTCAAGCTCACCAAGGCAGGCCTCGCCGAAACCACGTGGCATCAGGACATACTCTGGGTTGCCGTCACCGAGCAGGAGGACCCCCAGCGGTTCCTGAACGGCGGCGAACTCGTCCTCACCACCGGCATGCGGCTCCGCAATGCCGCGGACCAGCGTCGCTTTGTACGCCAGGTCCAAAGGGCAGGCGCCGTGGGAATCGGCTTCGGAATCGGGCTGACGCACGAGGCCGTGCCCCCTGCCCTGATCGCCGAGGCCAACCGCTGGGGCCTGCCGGTCGTGGAGGTCCCGTACGAGACCCCGTTCATCGCCATCGGGAAGCTCGTGGCCGACGCGCAGTCCGCGGACCACTACGGAAAGCTGGAGCGTCTCATCGCCGGGCATCAGATCCTCGCCCGGGCGCTCCTGACCGGCGGCGGCCTGGCCGAACTCCTCAAGCATCTTGGCTTGATGCTGCGCACCGAGATTGTACTGACCCAGTTCACCGCCCAGCTCTACAACAGCGTGGCCGGCAACCCCGCTCCCACCGCGGACGGCTGGGCCTCCTACCCCATCCCCACGGGCCGCCGCGATGCCTGCACGCTCTGGATCAAGCAGCCCTTCGAAGACACCGGCATCGTGGGCTACGCCCAGAACCTGATCAGCGTCGAGCTCAACAACATGGTCAAGCAGCGGCAGTCGCAGCGAGCCCTGGCCGGGCAGGTCCTGGAGGACGTGATCCACGGAACCCTTGAGCCCAGCGAGGCAACCCGCCGGCTTGCCGGTATCGGCATCAACAGCACGCGCAAGAACGTGGTGCTGCTCGCCGAATCTGCTGCGCACGCCAAACAGCTCGTAAGCACATCCCTGCCGCAACCGCTGGAAAAGGCGGTGAGCGCCGTCGTCGGGAAGGATCTGCTCGCGGTCATCCCCGACGACGGCAGCGGCGCCAGCGCCCTGGCCCGCGGCCTCAGCGACCATCTGGCCGAGGCCGGGCTGCACGCGACAATCGGAATCGGCGGGGCGTACACCAAGCCGAACGGGCTGCGCTGGAGCTACTTCGAGGCGCGCGATGCGGCCAGCCACGGCCTGCCGGTCAACGACCCCGAGCGGCTCAGCCTGACCTCGCTGCTGCTGGCAAGCGAGGATGTGCCCCTCGCCGACATGGCGAACGAGTCGCTGAATCCGCTTCGCACTTTCGACGCCGCGCACGGGGCGGAGCTGATGACCACCCTGGAAAGCTACCTCGGCAATAACGGCTCGGTCGCCGCCGTCGCCGAGGAGCTCACGCTGCACCGGAACACCGTCCGCTACCGCCTCGCCCAGATCACTGAACTGACCGGCTATGACCCGGCCCAAACGCCGGACCGCGTGCAGTTGTGGCTGGCGCTGGCCGTGCAGCGGCTGGGAGCACGCCACCCGCGCTGACAACGGTCCGGGCGAGGTTTTCGTCACATAAGCCTGGTGCACAAACATCAAACGTCTAACCTTTAGGGATGGCTAGCAGCACGGCGGAGTCCGCCCTTCCCAAGACCGCACGGTCCAGCGCACCACCCCGGCCGCGGGGCGTGCTCGTGGCCGGGATCGTGGCACTCGTGCTCATCGGGCTCAACCTACGGGCCGGAATCACCGGAGCAGCGGCGCTGCTTCACGACCTGCAGGCGGTCCTCGGCTACGGACCGCTGGTCGCCGCCGTCATCCCCTCGATCCCCACACTGTGTTTCGCCGTGGCCGGCGCCGCCACGTCCTGGCTCGCCCGGCGACTCGGGCTCGAGAAGGCCATCCTGCTGTCCCTGGTGATGCTGGCCGCGGGCCTGTTGCTGCGCGGCCTCCCGTCGACCGGGATGCTGGTCGCCGGGACCGTGGTGGGCATGTCCGGGTTGGCCATCTGCAATGTGGCGATGCCGTCCTTCATCAGGGTGCACTTCGCGGACCGCACGTCCCTGATGACCGCCCTCTATACAGTGACCATGACCACGGGCGCCACAGTGGTCGCCGTGCTGATCGTCCCTGTGGCGCAGGGACTCGGATCGGCCTCCGCGGGGCTCGGGTCGATCGGCTTCCTGGCCCTGTGCGCCTGCCTCGGCTTCCTCCCGATTGCCCTGTATGCCCACCGCAATGCAACCGCGGTCAAGGCAGCGCCGGTAGCGCCGTGGCCCCTGCTGCGCACCCGCGCCGGGGCCCTGATCACCCTCGGCTTCACAGTGCAGGCACTCCTGGCCTACGCGGTGCTCAGCTGGTTCCCCTATCTGCTGGTGACGATGGGAATGACAGCCTCCGGCAGCGGGCTGATGTTCGGGCTGATGCAGCTCGTGTCCGTCCCCGCCGGCATGATATTGGTCGGCATCGGCTCCCGCCCCCGGATGCTGCGGACCGCGTTCTACCTGGCCACTGTGACCATGGCGCTCGGTGTCCTGTCGATGCTGGCCCTGCCCGTCGACTGGGCTCCGCTCACGGCGGTCCTGCTCGGCTTCGGACTCGGTATCTTCCCCCTGGTCATGGTGATGATCAGCCGCAGCGGCCGGACTACCGCGGAGACCACCGCGCTGTCCACCGTGGCCCAGTCGGCCGGATATCTGCTGGCCACCGTCGGTCCTTTCGGCATGGGGCTGCTGCACAGCGCCACCGGCTCCTGGACGCTGCCGTTGATTCTGCTGCTGGCGGTGGCCCTCGGCCAGATCGGCGTGGGCCATCTCCTTACCGCCCGGCCCAAGGAGCCGCGGCCCACGCCGCCGTCCGCGGTTCCGCCTTCCGCCGAAAGGATCGAGCGATGACCCTCACCGCTTCGCACCGGCCCCCGCTGGTGGACGAGATCACCGCCAAGCTGCGCACCCTGATCCACTCGGGGGAATGGCCGCTGCAGCAGCGCATCCCGGCCGAACCGGAGCTGATGGCCGCCCTCGGAGTTTCCCGCGGGACCCTGCGCGAGGCGATCAAGGCCCTCGCCCACAGCGGCATGCTGGACGTCCGCCGCGGAGACGGCACCTACGTCCGGGCCACCAGCGAGATCACCGGCGCCGCTCAGCGGATGTACCAGGACCATTCCGAAGAGCACATCCTTGAGGTCCGAGTGGGACTCGATACCCAGGCGGCACGGCTCGCTGCCCGCCATGCGACGGCCGGGGACATTGCCGCCATGCACGAATTGCTGGCGGCGCGCCGCGTCGCCTGGTTTGCCGAAGACTATTCCGCCTGGGCCCGCGCCGACTGGGACTTCCATGTGCTGGTGGCCAAGGCGTCTGCCAATCCCCTGCTGCATGAGCTCTATGTCAGTTTCGGCATCGTTTTCCACGCCGATCTCCTCCGGCAGCAGCGCCGTGAAGGGTTCAATGGACTGCCGCATGAGGGCCATCATGAGCTGGTGGAGGCCATCGCCGGACGGGACGAGGCCGCCGCCGTCGAGAGCGTCACCCGGAACCTGAATTCCTGCGCGGAGTGGCTGCGGGAGTAACATCCAAGGCTTTCCCAAGGTCACGGGAAGATGCTCAACTCAGCGGTCAGCCCAATCGCCCCTGTGCCGCGTGGCCGCGGTTGATATCGGCGACTGTCAAAGCCGGACTCGAACGGCCGGCACCTGCCCCCAGCAGCAGGGGCCCGGCACGATAAAGGCCTCCGGGCCGGAACGGACGTTCCGCCCGGAGGCCT
>JAODMA010000376.1 GCA_025464545.1 Arthrobacter sp.
TTCAACGCCGAAAACCCCGACGTGCTCCATGACCTGCAGCCAGGAGCGTCACCGCGGACAACCTTCGGTCTCGTCACCGAAGCACTCGCACGGCGGCGGGAACGCGGGCTGGCCCCCTTCACCGTGATGTCCTGTGACAACATCCAGGGCAACGGCGACGTCGCCCGTAAGATGTTCACCGCCTATGCAAACCTCAAAGACCCCGACCTGGGCACCTGGGTCGCGGACAATGTTCTCTTCCCCAACAGCATGGTGGACCGCATCACGCCGGTCACCACGGACACGGACCGCGAGAGCGTCGCCGTGGACTTCGGCGTCGAGGACGCCTGGCCGGTCGTGTGCGAGCCGTTCGAGCAGTGGGTACTCGAAGACCATTTCAGTCTCGGGCGGCCTCCTTTTGAAGACGCCGGAGTCCAGCTGGTTGAGGATGTCGAACCGTACGAGCTGATGAAGCTGCGGCTTCTGAACGCCAGCCACCAGGGCCTGTGCTATTTCGGCTACCTTGCCGGCTATCGCTACGCCCACGAGGTCGCCCAGGACGATCTGTTCGCGCAGTTCCTGCTCGACTACATGGACCGGGAAGCCACCCCCACTCTCCAGCCCGTCCCGGGCATCGACCTCGATGCCTACAAACGGACCCTGATCGAACGGTTCTCCAACGAACACGTCCGGGACACCCTGGCCCGGCTGTGCGCCGAAAGCTCCGACCGGATCCCCAAATGGCTGCTGCCGGTCATCCGCATCAACCTCGACCAGGGCGGCGAGGTCCGCCGCTCCGCGGCCATCGTTGCCAGCTGGGCCCGCTACGCCGAAGGCATCGATGAGCAGGGAAACCGCATCGACGTGGTGGACCGGCTGAAAGAACCGCTGACGGCGGCCGCCGCACGGCAACGCGAGGAACCGCTGGCCTTTATCGCCGACCGGGACGTGTTCGGTGACCTGATCGACAACAAAACCTTCGTCACCGCCTATACCCGGACCCTGAACGACCTTCATGGCGGTGGAGCCCGGGCGGCCCTGGAATCCCTGAGGTCCCGCTCCTAGGTTATCCGAAGCCTCGACCCTCAAAGAAGGCAACGAAGCCCCAGGTAGCCGGTGTGGACAGCTCCACGCAGTCCTGCAAGATCGTCATCCGGGACGCCGACACCGGCGTCCTGCTCCGCCACGGTTCGGCACCGCACCCCGAAGGTACGGAGGTCGACCCCGAGGCATGGTGGTCCGCCCTGCAGAGGGCCATCGAATTGGCGGGCGGGATCGACGACGTGGCGGCGGTCTCGGTCGGCGCCCAACAGCACGGCATGGTCTGCCTGGACGCCGACGGAGGAGTGGTCCGCCCTGCCCTGCTGTGGAACGACACCCGCTCAGCCGCCGCCGCGCAGTCCCTCATCAGCGAAGCCGGATCCGGCGGTGAACGCCACTGGGCCGAGGCCACGGGCACAGTCCCCGTCGCCTCGCTCACCTCCACGAAGCTGCGCTGGCTTGCAGACAACGAACCGGACAATGCTGCCCGGACGGCCGCGGTCTGCCTGCCGCACGACTGGCTCAGCTGGCGGTTGGCCGGGTACGGGCCCGGCAGCGGCAGTGCGGGAATCGAAGCCCTCTGCACCGACCGGTCCGACGCCTCAGGCACCGGATACTGGTCGCCCGCAAGCGGCGCTTACCTGCCCGACGTCCTCGAAAAAACCTTGGGGCATGTGCCGGCCCTGCCCCGGGTTCTGGGGCCGTTGGACTCCATGCTGAAGACACCCGCCGGGGCCCTGATCGGCGCCGGCGCCGGGGACAATGCCGCCGCAGCCCTCGGCGTGAACGCCGGCCTGGGCGACGTCGTCGTTTCTGTCGGCACATCGGGCACCGTGTTCGCCGTCGCTGACCGGCCCGTCGCGGATCCTTCCGGGCTGGTTGCCGGTTTCGCCGACGCGAGAGGTTACTTCCTGCCGCTGGCCTGCACGCTGAACGCCTCCCGGGTGCTGGACGCCACCGCCCGGGTGCTCGGGGTCGATCATCTCGAGCTGTCGCGTCTGGCCCTATCGGCGCCCGCCGGAGCTTCCGGGCTGGTTCTCGTTCCCTACTTCGAAGGCGAACGCACTCCCAACCTTCCGGACGCCACCGGATCCTTGCACGGCATGACGCTCGCAAACTTCACTCCGGCTAACCTCGCCCGCGCAGCCGTTGAGGGCGTGGCCTGCTCCCTGGCCGACGGGCTCAAGGCCCTCACGGATCTCGGCATCACCGCCCGGCGCGTCATTCTGGTCGGCGGTGGTGCGCGCTCCGAAGCCGTGCAGCACGCCGTGGCGGCGATCTTCGGCCTGCCGGTGAGCGTGCCCGAACGCGGGGAGTACGTGGCTGACGGTGCGGCCTGCCAAGCAGCAGGGGCGCTCCGCGGAGCATTCCCGTCGTGGGAGAACGGAGGGGGGAGAACGGTGGAAGCCGGCCCTACGCCGTCGGTTCTTCAACGCTACCGGGCAGCCGCTGCCTTTCCAGCGCAGCTTGGCCCGGCACCTGTCTGAGGCTGTTTA
>JAODMA010000406.1 GCA_025464545.1 Arthrobacter sp.
CCAGATCACCAACGTGATCGACGGGATCCGCCCCAAGCTCTACGGCAAGGGCGAGAACGTCCGCGACTGGATCCACGCAAACGACCACTCCTCGGCCGTCCTGGCGATCATCGACAAGGGCCGGATCGGCGAGACCTACCTGATCGGCGCTGACGGCGAGAAGAACAACAAGGACGTCGTCGAACTGATCCTCAAGCACATGGGCCAGGCTCCCGACGCCTACGACCACGTCGTGGACCGCCCGGGGCACGACATGCGCTACGCGATCGACTCCACGAAGCTCCGGGAGGAGCTCGGCTGGGAGCCGCGCTTCTCCAACTTCGACGCCGGCATCGAGGACACCATCGCCTGGTACCGGAATAACGAGGACTGGTGGCGCCCGCAGAAGGCGGCCACGGAAGCCAAGTACAAGGAACAGGGCCAGTAGACGATGCCGATCGAGTTCTCGAAAAAGCTCACCGCGCACGAAACCCCGATTCCCGGCGTCGTCCTTTATGACCTGCCGGTCCACGGCGACAACCGGGGCTGGTTCAAGGAGAACTGGCAGCGGGAAAAGATGGTGGCTCTCGGCCTGCCGGACTTCGGCCCGGTACAGAACAACATCTCGTTCAACGAAAAGGCCGGGACCACCCGCGGGATCCACGCCGAACCGTGGGACAAGTTCATTTCGGTTGCCACCGGACGGATTTTCGGTGCTTGGGTGGACCTGCGCGAGGGCCCGTCGTTCGGCGCGCTCTTCACCGCCGAGCTGGATCCCAGCCAGGCCATCTTCATCCCCCGGGGCGTGGGCAATGCGTTCCAGACCCTGGAGGACAACACCGCCTACACCTACCTGGTGAATGACCACTGGTCCGCCGATGCGCAGGGCCAGTACACCTTCCTGAACCTGGCGGACGAGACAGTGGCAATCGGCTGGCCGATCCTGCTGGAGCAGGCCGAGCTGTCCGACAAGGACAAGGCGCACCCCCGCCTTGCGGACGTGGTGCCGATGCCGGGGAAGAAGACCCTCGTCGTCGGCGCCGACGGTCAGCTGGGAAAGGCGCTGCGGGACGCGTATGACGGCGATTCCTCCGTCGAGTTCGCCGGCAGGGCAGACTTTGACCTTGGCAGCGAGGCTTCGTTCACAGCGCGGAACTGGAAGAACTACTCAACCATCATCAACGCGGCCGCGTACACGGCGGTGGACGCCGCCGAGACCCCTGAGGGGCGCGCGGCAGCCTGGGAAACCAATGTGACGTCAGTCGCCCGACTGGCCCGGGCCGCGGTTAAACACGACCTGACCCTTGTGCATGTCTCCTCCGACTACGTCTTCGACGGCACCGCCGCCATCCACAGCGAGGACGAGGCCGCGGCGCCCCTCTCCGTCTACGGCCAGACAAAGGCTGCGGGCGACGCAGTGGTGAGTGTTGTCCCCCGCCATTACGTCGTGCGGACGAGCTGGGTCATCGGCGAGGGCGACAATTTCGTTCGGGTTATGGCCTCGCTGGCTGAGCGGGGCGTGGAACCTGCCGTCGTGGATGACCAGGTGGGCCGGCTTGCCTTCACGGAGGACATCGCGGCCGCCATCCGGCACCTGCTGGAGACCGGCGCGGAGTACGGCGTCTACAACCTGAGCAACGACGGCGAACCGCAGACGTGGGCCGACATCGCCGCGGACGTCTACGAACTCCTGGGGAAGCCGCGCTCTGCCGTTGCCGGTGTTAGTAGCGCCGAGTATTTCAGCGGCAAGGCGGCGGCGCCGCGGCCTCTGAACAGCGTCCTGGACTTGTCCAAAATTAAGTCGGCCGGGTTCGTGCCGCCGTCGTCGGACCAGCGGCTCGTCGAATACGTGAAGGACAGGCTGGGCGAGTCGTGAGCACACAGGCTCGGACACATGAGACTCTCGTCATTATGCCGGCTTGGAATGAGTCGGAATCGATTGGCAACACCGTCAGGGAAGTCTTCGAGTTCGGTCCAACATGCGACGTTTTGGTCGTCGACGACGGTTCCCGGGACAACACTGCTGCCGTAGCACGCGCTGCGGGGGCCACCGTTCTGCAACTCCCGTTCAACATGGGTGTGGGCGGGGCAATGCGTACCGGTTTCAAATACGCAAAGATCCACGGCTACAACCAGGTCATCCAGGTTGACGCCGACGGCCAGCACGACCCGCGGGACATCAAGACCGTGCTGGACGGCCTCCACGATGCCGACATCGCCATCGGAGCCCGCTTCGCGGACAAGGGCACCTACACTGTCCGCGGCCCCCGGAAGTGGGCCATGAACGTCCTCGCGTGGACGATCTCCCGGATCGCCGGCACGCAGCTTACCGACGTTACTTCGGGGTTCCGTGCCGCCAATGCGAAAGCGATCCGCCAGTACGTGGACCATTACCCGGCAGAGTACCTTGGCGACACCATCGATTCATTGGTGGTCGCGATTCGATCGGGCTGCACCGTCACCCAGGTGGGTGTTTCGATGCGCGAGCGCCAGGGCGGCACTCCCAGCCACGATCCGCTGAAAGCCGCTCTCTATCTCGGACGCGCCGGAATGGCCCTCCTGTTCGCCCTGACACGCAGGAAATCCGAACCTTCCACTAATTAGGAAACTCACATGACGCTCCTCATGGGCTCCATCGTCGTAGTGGCGATTCTCTTCTTCGTGTTTGAGATGCTGCGCAGGCAGAAGCTGCGTGAAAAGTACGCCGTGCTCTGG
>JAODMA010000423.1 GCA_025464545.1 Arthrobacter sp.
GCCGGCCGGGCCGGGCTCGGGCGGCCCAGGGTCGGCCGGCCCGGCCGCTGTGCCGGGTCCGAGCACGAGCGGTGTTACCTGGTCCAGCCAGTGCTCGCTGGTCTGGCGTTTCCGTGCGGCCCGGGCGCGGGCGGCCTGTGCGTCGAGCAGCGCTTTGCCTTCCGCTACCCCTGCCTGGATTACTTTCGGGGAGACGGGGCCGGCCGTGGTGTGCAGGACAAGGTCCACCACGCCGAACCGCCGGGACAGCGGACCCCGGTGCAGCGCCATCGATTGCGTGCGCTGGTGCGGAACCACCACCAACTGCCGCCACCACCGTCCGGACCGCATCAGCAGCGCAGTGTCCGTGGCGGTAAAACCGTTGCGCCGCCAGCCCAGCGGCGCCAGCAGCCGGGCGCGGCGCGGCGTGGTGACAAAGCCGGCGTCGTTCGCCGACGCCGGCTCCCCGCCGGCACCGGAGGCGTCGGCGAGGCCGTGGAGTCCAGCCGTAAAGACGCGGACGGGCTCCGGTGTCCCGGGGTCGGGCAGGACCAGGGAGAGCATGGTGATCACTTCACCGAGGGTTCCGACCGGCAGGAGCGTGGTCCGGGACGAACCCTCGCCGTTGCTGGCTATGGCGCCGTAGCCGGCGACGTTGACCTGGATCCGGTACCAGCCGAAGATCCGCCACAGCGGAGGCTGGCTCACTCTCAGGGCCTGGATCCGGCCCGGCGGCAGGGTCTGCGCCTGGGTGTCCAGCAGGCCGTAGCGCAGCCGGATGCCGTCCGGGGATATGGCGGCCGTGAAGTTGTAGCCCTTGCTGAACGAGCTCCAGTACGCGGCCACAAACCCCAGCGCGGCCGGGATCAGGTAGAAGTAGAAGCTGCGGTTGTCCGTCACGGCCGAGAGCACCACGGACGCCGCGGCGCCGAGCACGATAAAGACGCTTTGCTCGCTCAGCAGCAGCGAACCGACGAGCCGCGGCGGCGGTACGGTCAGCACCGCATGTTCTGGTGCCTCTGCCGCGGCGGCCTCCGGACGCTCGGGATCCGGCGCCACCCCGGCGGCACGCGCCAGGATCGTTGCCCTGAGCTGCCGTGCCTCGTCCATCCGCAGATACGCAAGCTTCACCGCGGACTCCCCGGCGTCGGCCACCTCGAACTTGAGTTCCGCCAGTCCGAAGATCCGGGCCAGCAGGGGCTGCACGATGTCGATCGCCTGGACCCGGTCGAGCCTGGCCTGCCGCTGCTGTTTGAAAAGGAAGCCGGTGTTGACCCGGACATAGCCTTCGGCCACCTGGTAGCGCGTGAAGTACCAGTTCAGGATGTAGCCGGCCACGGTCAGCAGCAGGACCATGCCGCCGCCGAGCAGCAGCCACGGTGCCCGGCCCGCGACCTGCTCATCGATCAGGGGACCGCCCTGGAGCATCCGTTCGAAGGTGTCCCGGCCGAAGAAGAACCCGATGGCGGCCAGGGCCACCCAGCCGCGGACAAACGGCGAGGCCGGGTGTACGCGCTGCCAGCCTCCGTCTGTCCCTGCCGACGCGGGACCGGCGGTCGCTTCGGGGGCCGTGCCGCTACCGTCCGGTTTCACGGAACTTCCGTCACAGCCCGGCCAGCCGGGCTTCGCCGCGCGCGGAGAGCTGCTCGCGGAGCCGCGCGCCCTCGTCCGCCGGCAGTCCGGGGATCTCGGCGTTGGTTCCGGCGGAGGCGGTGTGCAGCTTCAGGGTGCACAGGCCCAGGCCGCGTTCCACCGGTCCGGCGCCGATGTCCACGTACTGCATGCGCCCGTAGGGCACCACGAGGACGCGTTGGAAAAAAATGCCGCGGCGGATCAGCAAATCGTCCTCGCGTTCGGCGTAGCCGATCGCGCGGACCTGCCGCGGAATGAGCAGCAGCCGCCAGAGCGCCAGGAGCCCCATTCCGGCCGGCAAGGCGGCGGCAAGCCACAGCGGGAACCCCTCCCACCAACCGCCGAGGACCAGGCCCAGCGGCAGCGACAGCACCGCGAGCACGAGCAGGTTACCGAGTGCCCAGCCCGCGATCCGGACGGTAATGTACTTGGGCGAAACCCGGAGCCAGGTGACGCCGGGGGGGTCAATCGCCTCGGTAGGCATATTCACCCTCCGCCTTCGGTTTGCCGCGCTTTTCCTGCACTGCCTGGCTGCCGTCGGCATCGCCGTCCTCCGGCGGGATCCGGCAGAAACGCTCCACTACAAGGCCCACGACCACCATGATCAGACCGCCGCCGGCCATGGCCAGGGCCTGCCAGGTGAGGCCCTGGCTGCTGCGCAGGTTCCAGAGCCGCAGTTGGTCCAGGAAGATCCCGGCGTGCCAGCCCAGCAGGACGCTGCCCGTGTACGCGCAAGCCTGGGCGAGGAGCAGGGTCCAGGCGGCAAGAATGGGGTTGAGCATTTTCTTCTTCTTGCCGTTGCGCCAGCGCAGCACGCGCATGCCCAGCACGAGGGTCAGGACCACGATCACGCCCATGGTCACGAGCCCGGTCAGCGGCAGCACCGGCGTGGAGAGACTGTAACGCGTGGTCAGCAACGTGGCGAAGTAGCCGGCAAGGGCCACGCCGACGCCGATGACGAGGAGGAGCCAGGGGTTGATCGGCTTCACGGCCGCTCCACCACTCCGGCGACACCGTGCACGTCTTCGAAACCGTCGAAGGGGGCGAGGTCGGCG
Organism: Arthrobacter sp.; assembly: GCA_025464545.1. GTDB lineage: Bacteria > Actinomycetota > Actinomycetes > Actinomycetales > Micrococcaceae > Arthrobacter. The sequence continues at coordinate 2,667 of JAODMA010000423.1, forward strand.
AAGTCCGGCGCCTTTGCCGCCAGCTTGCCCACCCGCACGCCGTTCAGCTCCGCAGCCGGCTCGATCAGTGACCACGGGTAGAGCACAAACGCCCGCTCGGCCGCCCGCGGGTGGGGCAGGGTCAGCTCAGGATCGGAGCTGACCAGCTCGCCATAAGTGATAATGTCCACGTCGAGGGTCCGGGGACCCCAGCGCACGTCCCGCACCCGGAGGTGCTTCTGTTCGACCGCGTGGCAGTGCCGGAGCAGCTCCAGCGGCAGCAAAGTGGTTTCCACCGCGATGACCATATTGAGGAAGTCCGGCTGGCCCGGCGGGCCGCCCACGGCTTTCGTCTGGATGATCGGCGAAATGGCCAGCAGCCGGACCTCCGGCGGGTCGACCAAATCGGCGACAGCGGCCGAGAGGGTGTCGTTGCGCTCTCCGAGATTGCTGCCCAGCGCAATCACGGCACGGGTGTACGGCTGACTCATGGACGCTCCCGGTGCACGCTGACCGACACGTCGCCGAAGTCCACCTCGATGGGGGCCTTCGGCTTGTGGACGGTGATGTCCACGGCGGCGACATCGAACCTCAGCAGCACGTCGTCGGCGATCCGCACCGCCAGGGCCTCGATCAGGTTCAGCGGATCCCCGGTGATCCAGCCCCGGATGCATTCCGCGACTTCCCCGTAGTGGGCGGTGTCAAGAACGTCGTCGGAGTCGGCTGCCTTGCCGAAGTCAAGGTGCAGCACAGCGTCCACGACGAACGGCTGGCCGTCGCGGCGTTCGAAGTCAAACACCCCGTGATGGCCGACGGCGGTGACGCCACTCAGCGTGATCTGGTCCATTGTCGCTGGCCGGATCAGTTGCTGCCGGCCGGGGCCGGCGTCATGCGGGCCGCGACCTTGACGGCGTCCAGGCTGGGGCCGACGTCGTGCACCCGGACGGCCCAGGCGCCGCGGAACGCGCTGATGGCGGTCAGGGCCGCGGTCGCGGCGTCGCGCTCGGCCGGCGGTGCGGCCTTGCCGGCGACCGTCAGAAGGCTGCCGAGGAAACGCTTGCGGGAGGCTGCCACGAGGACCCGGTGGCCCATGCCCTGCAGGACGTCGAGGTTCCGCAGCAATTCCCAGTTCTGCTCCTCATTCTTCGAGAAGCCCAGACCGGGGTCCAGGATGATCTGTTCGCGGGCGACGCCGGCCGCGTACAACTTGTCGCGCAGGCCGGCCAGTTCGGCGGCGACCTCTTCGGCTACGTTCCCGTATTCGGCCAGTGAGTCCATGGTGTTGGCGTCGCCGCGGCGGTGGGTCAGAACGTAGGGCGCCTTGCTGCGCGCCACGAGTTCCGCCATCTCCGGTTCCATGCTCAACCCCGAGACATCGTTGATGATCGTGGCGCCAGCGTCCAGCGCCGCGGCCGCGGTGGCCGCGTGCGTCGTGTCGATGCTGACCAGCGCGCCGGCCTTGACCAGGGCCGCGATGACGGGCAGCACACGCTTGAGTTCCTCCGCAACGCTGACCTCGTCGGCGCCGGGCCGCGTGGACTCGCCGCCGACGTCGATGATGTCCGCGCCACCGTAGAACATCCGGAGGCCCGCAGCAACGGCGGTGTCCGTTGACGCGTGCTGTCCCCCGTCGCTGAACGAGTCCGGGGTGACGTTCAGGATCCCCATCACGAGAGTCCGGTCCGAGGGCAGGTCCTTGAAGATCGCCGCCCGGCGCGGTTTGCGCAGCACGGGCAGGGGCGAGGTTGCCGGGCCGGTTCCGGGGGCTGCGGCTAGGGAATCCATAGTTTGTTCTTACCTTCCGAGGATGAGGCTCATGGCTTCGGCACGGGTGGCCGGGTCATGCAGTTGCCCGCGTACCGCGCTGGTGACGGTCTTGGCGCCGGGCTTGCGGATGCCGCGCATGGA
>JAODMA010000436.1 GCA_025464545.1 Arthrobacter sp.
CGGTCAGCGCGTACGCCATGATCGGGATGTTCGGGGCGGCACTGTCTTTGGCGGAGGCGCACTTTCCGGCCGCCGTCGCTCTGGGAACGGGACTGCTCAGCAGCCTGTTCGGCCGGCTGACCGGAAGCTAGCTTAAATGGCTGAAGCTCCGGAAATCCGGAGCTTCAGCCTTTAGACGCGTAGGGCGGGGCAGCTTAGCTTTCGCCGGCCGAATCCGAGCGGCCGAGGATCGTCTGCGGAATCCAGAACGAAGCGGCAAACAGCGCCAGGCAGACGGCCATCGGCCACGGGTTGCCCAGCGTCAGGAAGGACAGGGAGTACACGGAAGCAAGGAACAGGCCCAGCATCACGGCAAAGATGACGATGGTGGAACCGAGGCTGTTCTCGGTCTGCGGGGTCTGCTGGGACTTCTGGGTCTGCTGCGTGTTGCTGGACATTCGTTCCTCCTCGGCCCCGTGGGGCTCAAAACTGTGGCGGCTGCCGGTGCGGATCAGTACGCGGATGAGCCTTGTTCACCCTTGACAATCGCGATCCCGGAGCTGGCGCCAATACGTGTTGCACCTGCAGCAATCATAGCTTGTGCGTCCGCGAGGGAACGCACGCCGCCGGAGGCTTTGACCCCGAGGTCCGGGCCGACGGTGCGGCGCATCAGGGCTACGTCTTCGGCGCTGGCTCCGCCGCCGTTGAAGCCGGTGGAGGTCTTCACGAAATCAGCGCCGGCTTCCACTGCAGCCTCGCAGGCCAGCACTTTCTGGGCATTGTCCAGCAGGGCGGTTTCGATGATCACCTTCAGGATGGCTCCGCCGTCGTGGACGGCCTCCGCGACGGCGGTGATGTCATCGACCAGCGCGCCCTTGTCGTTGGCGCGGGCGGCGGCGATGTTGATGACCATGTCGACCTCTTCCGCACCATCCAGCACGGCACCGCGGGCCTCGAAGGCCTTGACGTCGCTCGGGGTGGCGCCCAGCGGAAAGCCGACCACGGAGCAGGTCAGGACGCCGGAGCCCTTGAGCGCGGTCTTGACCGTCTTGACCCAGATGGGGTTGACGCAGACGGACTTGAACCGGTACTCGGCGGCTTCGGCGCACACCTTGAGGATCTCGGCCTCGCTGGCCTCCGGCTTGAGCAGGGTGTGATCAATGAAGGCGGCGATGTTGCCGGCACCGGCTGTGGCATCCGGCGTAACGGGGGTGGTGCTGCCGGCGGCCGTAGTGGCTTCGTTGCTCATGGTGGTCCCTTTCGTGGCGTCTCGGTGTCCATCTTGCCACAATGGGGACACGCACCGGCGGCCCGCCGGCCGCCGCTAGGCTGCATCCGGGAGCGGTTCGGACAGCGTGGCCCGCAGCAGCTGCGAGGCACAGACCGAGGCAGCCGACGCGGCGGCCACCAGCAGTCCCAGCCGGACGCCGTCGAATACGGCGGCGTCCCCGATGGCCCTGATCCCGGGCACCGAAGTGCGGAAGTCCTCGCCGATCACAATGCCGCCCCGCGGCGCGGTCTTCAGCCCGGCGCTCACCGAGAGGGCGTCGCGGGCGATCCGTTCCTCCGCCAGGACCACCAGGTCCCCGTTCATGGTGGACCCGTCTTCGAAGATGACACCGGCGGCCGGAAACATCGAACCAGCGAGGTTGGGAACGACGGCAGCGGGACGGAGCGTGGTGCGGACGGGACGGACACCCCTGGCGCGCAGCACCGCTTCGGCCTGCCCGGCGGACGTCCCGGTACCTACCAGGATGCCCAGCGGACGCCTGCCGAGGACACGGGTGACGTCCTTGACGGCCTCGCCGAGGCCGTTGGCGTCGTCGATCGTGGAGTAGCTGAGGCAGCGGCCGGCGCCGTCCAGGGGTGATCCTGCCGGGGAGGAGCCCGTGGCGATGACCAGTTGGTCGTAGTTGAACTCCAGGCCGTCCGCCGTGGTGACCCGCTGTCCGTCGGGGTCGATGTAGCTGACCGGCTGGCCGAAGCGCAGCGAAACCTGCGGCAGGGCGGCGAGCTCAAGCAGCTCAGCCGGTGCGTCGTCGCGGTTGCTCAGCATGGTGATTCCCCCCGCAAACGGGGTCCGGGTCAGCTGCCGGACGAGGGCCTGGGCGGCCGGACCGGCCCCTGCGATGACGATCCGGGGCCGGGTCTGGGAACCGGGTGTTGCGCTGGAGACGTTGGACATGGTGGGTCCTTTCGCTGGTGGCCGGTGGTATGGCCTTCGTGCTTGTTGCACCCAGCGTAGGCGTACGGTTTTTCCGGCGTGTTTCCCGGGTGTTGCTGTTTTTCCGCTGCCCGTTCGCCAGAATTTACCCGCCGGTAATGGCCTGCATCACACCCGCAGCCGGTAGCCGCGCTTCACTACGGTTTCCACAAGGCTGCCGTCCGGAAGCGAAGAGCGCAACCGGCTCACCGTCATGTCCAGGGCGTGCACGGAACCCCTGAGCTCCAGCAGTTCAGACAGTGCTTCGCGGGAAAGCACGGCCCCGCCGGCGCCCAGCAGCGCCCGCAGCAGCAGCAACGGCGCCGGCGCCATTTCCACGGCCTCGCCGTCGATCCGCAGCGAGCGGCCGCGGAGCTCGACGCTGCCCGAGGCGGTGTCCAGCCGGCGGACGTGGTTCAGGGCCAGGTGCTCGCAGACCAGCCGGATCAGGGCGCCCATCCGGAACCGTTCCGGGACCAGCGGCTGCAGCCCCCCAGGACGCCCCGTCGCCGGAGGCACCCGACTCGCCGTTGGAAGGGTTCCGGATTGGCGTCACGTCACACCGGCGCTCCCAGGATCTGATCGAGGCATTGGAACGGCGCGGCGCGGAAGTCCTGCATGCTCCGGCGCTGAAGATCGCGCCTGTCCAGGAGGACATCCGGCTTATCGACGACACCCGGGCCATCATTGCCGCCCGGCCTGACCTGTGCATCGCCACCACGGCCTACGGCATGCGCCGCTGGTGCGAGGCCGCGGACACCTTCGGGATCGGCGAACAGCTGCTTGAAACGCTGGGTGCCACGCGGATGTTTGTCCGCGGACCCAAGGCCCGCGGTGCCGTCCGCGCGGCCGGACTCGCCGACGTCGGGATCAGCAGTGACGAAACCACCGCAACCCTGGTGGACATGCTCCTTGCCGAGGGCGTGCGCGGCAAAACCGTCGCGGTCCAGCTGCACGGCTACACCGATGTGCGCCAGCTGGAGCGGCTGCGGATGTCCGGTGCCACCGTCCTGACCGTCACCCCCTACCGCTGGGTCAAGCCCGACGGCGCCGACCGGCTGCCGCGCCTGATCGAGGCCGCCTGCGGCGGCAACCTGGACGTTCTGACCTTCACGAGCGCTCCGGCCGTGGACGCGATGTGGAGCACCGCCCACGAGATGGGCCTGTACAAACAACTCGTGGAAAGCCTCAAGACGACTGTCGCCACCGCCGTCGTGGGTCCGGT
>JAODMA010000454.1 GCA_025464545.1 Arthrobacter sp.
TGCGAGGGCAGGCCGGGGTACAGCACTGCCTCCACCTCGGGGCGCTGCAGCAGCCATTCGGCCACGGCCTGGGCGTTGTCGCTGTGCCGGTCCATCCGGACACCCAGGGTCTTGAGCCCCCGGGTGGTCAGGAACGCGTCCATCGGTCCGGACACGGCGCCGACGGCGAACTGCACGAAGCCGATCTTCTCGGCCAGTTCGGCGTCGTTGACGATAATCGCCCCGCCCACGACGTCGGAGTGCCCCCCGATGTACTTGGTGGTCGAGTGCACCACGATGTCGGCGCCGAGGGACAGCGGGTTCTGCAGGTACGGCGAGGCGAAGGTGTTGTCCACCACGAGGAGGGCGCCGGCGTCGTGTGCAAGCGTGGCCAGCGCCTCGATGTCGGTGATTTTCATCATGGGGTTCGAGGGCGTCTCCACCCACACGAGCCGGGTCTTCCCGCCGGCGGCGATGGCCTTGGCCACGGCGTCAAGATCGGACATGTCCACCGGGGTGTTTCCGATGCCCCACTCCCCCAGGACCCTGCTGATCAGGCGATAGGTGCCGCCGTACGCGTCGTTGCCGAGCACGATATGGTCGCCAGGCCGGGTCAGGGCACGGATCATGGAGTCCTCCGCGGCGAGGCCGGAGCTGAAGGAGAACGCGGCGGTCCCGCCTTCCAGCGCGGCCAGCTGTTCCTGCAGCGAGTCACGGGTGGGGTTGGTGCCCCGGCCGTATTCGTAGCCGGCGCGCAGCACGCCGATGGCCTCCTGGGCGTAGGTGGAGGAGAAGTGGACCGGCGGCACGACGGCTCCGGTGCGCGGCTCGAAAGCCTGGCCGGCGTGCACGGCGCGGGTGTTGAAGCCGGGGTTTTTAGGCAAAGACATGTGCGGTCCTTTCGGCTGGCGGCCGGGGCGCCCAGGCAGGGCGGTTCCGGTCGCCGGATGAGTTGGCTGGGGTCAGTTGCTCAAGTAGGCGAGGAGATCGTGGCGGGTCAGGATCCCCACCGGTGCGCCGACGAACGTCACCATCAGGGTGTCGGTGTCGGAAAGGAGTTCACGGGCGGTCGAGATCGATTCCAGCGAACCGATAACAGGCAGCCGGGCTTCCATGTGTTCGGAGATCTTGTCCGTCAGCTTCGCCTCGCCGCGGAAGAGCTTGGCGGTCAGGGTGCGTTCGTCGACGGCGCCGAGGACCTCGCCCATCACCACCGGGGGCTCCTGCGACAGGACCGGGATGTGCGAGACACCGTACTCGTTCATGATGTTGATAACGTCGCGGACGCTCTCGTTGGGGTGGATGTGCACGAGATCCGGCAGTTCGCCGGTCTTGGCCTTGAGGATCTCGCCCACCGAGGCGTCATCGCCGCTGGCCAGGAAGCCGTAGGAGCGCATCCATTGGTCGTTGAAGATCTTGGCAAGATAGCCGCGGCCGGAGTCGGGCAGGATCACGACGACGACGGCGTCCGAGGGCAGGTCCTTAGCGATCTGCAGTGCCGCGACGACGGCCATGCCGGAGGATCCGCCGACCAGCAAGCCTTCCTCCCGCGCCAGCCGGCGTGTCATAGCGAAGGAGTCCGCGTCGCTGACGGCGATCACGTCGTCCGGAACGGACTTGTCGTAGTTGGCGGGCCACATGTCCTCGCCGACGCCTTCGACGAAGTACGGCCGGCCGGTGCCGCCGGAGTAGACGGATCCCGCGGGGTCCGCCCCGATGATCTTGACCACGCCGCCGTCGGCGTCCGCACGGGCGGCGGAAACGTCCTTGAGGTAGCGGCCGGTACCGGTGATGGTGCCGCCGGTGCCGGCGCCGATGACGCAGTGCGTGACCGTGCCTTCGGTGTCCCGCCAGATTTCCGGGCCGGTGGATTCATAGTGGCTGGCCGGCGCGGCCGGGTTGGAGAACTGGTCGGGCTTATACGCCCCCGGGATCTCGGTAACCAGGCGGTCCGAGACGCCATAGTAGCTTTGCGGGCTGTCCGGGGGGACGGCGGTAGGGGTCACCACAACTTCGGCGCCGTAGGCCTGCAGCACGGCCCGCTTGTCCTCGCCGACCTTGTCCGGCACCACGAAGATGCAGCGGTAGCCCTTCTGCTGGGCGACGAGAGCCAGCCCGACGCCGGTGTTGCCGGACGTGGGTTCCACAATGGTGCCGCCCGGCAGGAGCTTGCCGGTGCGTTCGGCCTCCTCAATCATCTTGGCCGCGATTCGGTCCTTGATGGAACCGCCGGGGTTCAGATATTCCAACTTCACCAGGACCGTGGCCCCGATGCCGTCGGTGACGTGGTTCAGCTTGACGAGCGGCGTATTGCCGATGAGGTCCAGAACGGACTGGGCATACTTCATAGATACAAAGTTACCGTCTCCGCGGCCGGAGCCGGTCGCGGAGCCCGGACGCGGCTCCGGCTGCGCTCAAGCGCCGATGTCGTTTCCTCCGGCCGCGGTCCCCGTGCCGGCAGCCTCTGAGGTCCCGCCTTCGGATGCCGCGTTCTGCCACAGTCCCACGACATTGCCCTCGGTGTCCCGGAAGTAGGCGGCCCAGCCCATGTCCCCGACTGCCTGTCGTGGGGTCACGGTGCTGCCGCCGAGGGACTTGATCTTCTCCAGTACCGAGTCGATGTCGTCAACATCCACCGTGAGCACCGGGGACGTCAGCTCGCCTTCCCGGTGGAACATGCCGCCGTTGATGGAGCCCGGGACGGCGGGCATGCCGGTCTCATCGGTGGGGGTGGTCTTGATCATGGCGTAACTCATCTCCGGCATGGGGCTTACTTCCCAGCCGAAAGCGGAACTGTAGAACTCCCGTGCGCGGTTCTCGTCGTCTGCGGGGATTTCGAAATGTACTACTCCACCAGCCATCACATTCTCCTAATTTCAAGGATCCGGGCCAAGACGCGGGCGTGGGCGCTCCACCCCACAGCCGGATATTAGCCCCGGCAGGGCGCCACGTTTAGGGCCCTACGGCCCATGCGTTGTCGATGCGGATGCGGCCGCTGTCAGGGGGACATGGGAACATGTTCGGATGACCCTCGCAGACGTCCCCGCAGGCATTGCCGCTGCGGCGGACGCGTCGTTGCGCTGGCACCCGGGCGGCCCTTTCGACTTGATGCAAACCATCGGCACGCTGTTGCGCGGCCACGGGGATCCGTCCATCCGCACGTCCCCGGACGGGATCTGGTGCGCGTTCACGACACCGCAGGGACCGGCCACGCTGCGCCTGGCCACCATCGGACCGCGGGTGGACCCCGCAGTCGATGCTCAGGCGTGGGGACCGGGAGCAGCCTCCGCCGTCGAGGCCGTGCCCCGCATGTTGGGGCGCGACGACGACTGGTCCGGCTTCGATGAGCCCGGGTTCTCCGCCACGCTCCCCCGGATGGTCACCGAAGCCCGGCGCCGGCAGCGTGGCCCCCGGCAACCTGATGGTCCAGCCCACCGCGGAGCAGTGGCTACGCATTCCGTCCTGGGAATGGCACAAGGCGGGCGTAGGACCCCAGCGCTCCGCGACCGTGATGCGCGCGCTGCGCTCCGCCGTCGCACTGGAACGCCTTGCCGAGCTGCCGGCGACGGAAGCGGCCGCGAAGATGCAGGCGATTCCCGGGATCGGCGTCTGGACCGCGGCGGAGGTGGTGCAACGCACCCATGGCTGCCCCGACTCGGTCTCGGTGGGCGACTACCACCTGGCGGCATATGTGGGTGCGGCACTGACCGGCCGCAGGACGGACGACGCCGGAATGCTCCGCTTGCTGGCGCCGTGGGCCGGCCACCGGCAGCGCGTTGTGCGGATGATCGGGCTTAGCGGCTTCCGCAAGCCCACATTCGGCGCCCGCATGACGATTCAGGACCACCGCGGGCACTGAGGCCGCCGTGCTTGCTGCAGCAGTCGGCCTGGTGGCCGGCATCCGGACGATCAACCGGAACACCAACTAGAGACCCAGCCGGGCCACCGCTTCCTGCCGCATA
>JAODMA010000462.1 GCA_025464545.1 Arthrobacter sp.
GCCATCGATGAAATCCGCGGCATCAAGGTGTCCTGGGCGGGGCTGCCGATCGCCGAAGTCGCCACCGGCGAGGAATTAGACTGCTATGCCCAGGTCCGCGCGCACGGTGACCCCGTGCCCGCAACGGCCCGGATGGAACCCGCGGGCGGACCCGGTGCCGGCGGGCCCGGAGACCTCGTGGTCACCTTGACCGAACCCCTGCGTGGCGTCGCCCCCGGCCAGACAGTGGTTCTCTACCAGGGCAGCCGGGTCCTGGGACAAGCAACCATCGACGCCGCACGTTCGCTGCAGCGCGAGGCGCTCTAAGCGCCAGGCGCCGAGCCGGCTCGGGACCCACCCAGGAGCACCGCACATGTTCGACGTGCGGTGCTCCTTCCCGCTTAAGGCGTTCCTCCAGCGCGGGGAAGGCCCTCTGGTCGCCGGTTAGCGGGGGAATTCCTGAAGATAATGGCGCCCTCCCGGCGTTCGTGTAAATTTTGTGTCTCAACTCACAAGATGTAACGATTCACCCGACGGCCTTCTGGTTGAATCTAGGGATCAGGACAGTGGCTGCCTGGAGAGTTCCCTTTCCATCTCCGGACTGCGCACAAGTACTCATCGAACAGAAAGTTCACAGATGGCAATGAACAAGAAAGCCCTGCGGAGCGCCATCGCGCTCGCCGGGGTATCGGCCTTCGCACTGACCGCCTGCACCGGCCCTTCCGGTGGCGCGACGGCCACCGGCAGCGCCGCCGGCGGGGGCACCATTACGTACGGAACCACCGATAAGGTCGTTACCCTCGACCCTGCCGGTTCCTACGACGCCGGCTCCTTCATGGTGATGAACCAGATCTACCCCTTCCTGCTTAACGCGAAACCGGGCACTGCTGACGCCACGCCCGACATCGCCGAGTCCGCTTCCTTCACCAGCCCGACGGAATACACCGTCAAGCTGAAGGCCGGACTGAAGTTCGCCAACGGCCACGCGCTGACCTCCTCGGACGTAAAGCACTCGATCGACCGTGTCGTGTCGATCGCGGATGACAACGGCCCGGCGTCGCTGCTCGGCAACCTGGCCTCGGTGGAAGCCAAGGATGACACCACGGTCGTCTTCATGCTCAAGGCCGGCAACGACCAGGTCTTCCCCGGCGTCCTCGCCGCCAACGCCGGACCGATCGTCGACGAAGAGGTCTTTCCGGCGGACAAACTGGTCAGCGACGACGAAATCGTCAAGGGCAAGCCGTTCGCGGGCCAGTACACGATCGAAAGCTACAAGAAGAACGAGCTCGTCAGCCTCAAGGCGAACCCGGACTACAAGGGCCTACTGGGCAAGCCCGCCAATGACGGCGCCACGATCAAGTACTACGCAGACTCCAACAATCTCAAGCTCGATGTCCAGCAGGGCAACATCGACGTCGCCGGCCGCAGCCTGACCGCTACCGACGCCGCCGACCTTGAGAAGGATTCCAAGGTCAAGGTCCACAAGGGCCCCGGTGGCGAGCTTCGCTACATCGTGTTCAACTTCGACACGATGCCGTTCGGCGCGAAGGCACCCGACGCCGATCCCGCGAAGGCCCTCGCGGTCCGCCAGGCGATGGCCAACGTGGTCGACCGTGACGCGATTGCCACCCAGGTCTACAAGGGCACCTACCTGCCGGCCTACTCCGTTGTTCCCGACGGTTTTGTCGGCGCCATCCAGCCGCTGAAGGAAATGTACGGCGACGGCAGCGGCAAGCCCAGCCTCGAGAAGGCCAAGAAGGCCTTAGCTGACGCCGGCGTCACCGCCCCGATCACCGTGAAGCTGCAGTACAACCCGGACCACTACGGCAAGTCCTCGGGCGACGAGTACGCCATGATCAAGGAACAGCTGGAGAAGTCCGGGCTGTTCAAGGTTGAGCTGCAGTCCACCGAATGGGTGACCTACTCCAAGGACCGCACCGCCGATGCCTACCCGGTCTACCAGCTCGGCTGGTTCCCGGATTACTCCGACGCCGACAACTACCTCACGCCGTTCTTCGTTCCGGGCAACTTCCTGAAGAACCACTACGAGAACGCCGCTGTCACCGATCTGATCAGCAAGCAGCTGACCACGGTCGACAAGGCAGAACGCGAAAAGGTACTCGGTGAGGCCCAGACGGCCGTCGCCAAGGACCTCTCCACGCTGCCCCTGCTGCAGGGTGCCCAGCTGATGGTCGCCGGTAAGGACGTCAAGGGTGTCGAGACGACCCTCGACGCCTCTTTCAAGACCCGTCTTGGAGTGATCTCCAAGTAGCACCAATCCCCATCCGGTTCTGACCAGCCAAGGAGGCGGGGCGCCTGCACGGCGTCCCGCCTTTCTTGCTGGTAAGGACACCAGATTCCGGAAGCTCACGAGGCCGAGGGAAACTCACACTTAGGTACCAATGACAACACTTATCGAGGCGCCGCCAACAGACGCCGACGGCCTTCTGCCGACCAAGAAGAAGAGGTCCGGTGGGGGACTGGGCCAGTACATCCTGATCAGGTTCTTCCTGATCTTCCCGACGATTCTCATTCTCGTCACCATGGTGTTCTTCCTGATGCGGATCACGGGTGATCCGATTACCGCAGCCCTGGGCGGCCGACTTCCGCCCGAGCAGCTGCAGGAGCGGATCACGGCGGCCGGCTATGACCGGCCCATCTTCGTGCAGTATTTCGAATACCTCGGCCAGCTCATCACCGGGAACTTCGGTACCACCTTGTCGGATAACCGCAAGGTGTCGGAGATGCTGACAACGTACGGCTCGGCCACCCTCGAGCTGTCCATCAACGCCGTCCTCGTGGCGCTGCTCGTCGGCATCCCGCTCGGCATGGTGGCCGCGCACCGGCGCGACAAGGCACCTGACGCCGTGCTGCGGATCTTCGCGATCCTTTGCTACGCCACGCCGGTCTTCTTTGCCGGCATGCTGCTTAAGCTCACGTTCTCGGTGTGGCTGGGCTGGCTCCCTGTCGCCGGACGCGCGAAAACCTCCAGCGAACTGGCCCTCACGGCGCTCCAGGCGCCGACCGGTATCTACTGGGTGGATGCCGTCCGCAGCGGGAACATGGCCGCCTTGGGCGATGTGATGGCGCACGCCGTGCTGCCCGCCGTCGCCCTGGGCCTGCTGACCGCCGGCATCTTCCTGCGCCTGGTCCGGACCAACGTGATCGGAACCCTTGGCAAGGACTATGTCGAGGCCGGCCGTTCACGTGGGGTGAGCGAATTCCGCCTGGTGACCAAGCACGCCTACAAACCGGCACTGATTCCCATCATCACCGTGATGGGGCTGCAGATCGCCGTGCTGCTGGGCGGAGCGGTGCTGACCGAGACCACCTTCGAATGGAAGGGGCTGGGCTTCCAGCTGGCCACCTACCTGACGGCACGCGACTTCGTGGCCGTCCAGGGCATCGTCGTCCTCCTCGCCGTGATCGTGGCCCTGACCAACTTCATCGTGGACATCGTTGCCGCGCTGATCGACCCCCGCGTGAGGTACTGATATGAGCATCGAACCCTCCATTGCAGCCGAGAACCGGCGCGCACCCTGGTACCGTCGGCTGCCGGTCGTATCGCACTTCAACAAGAGCGTCGGACTGCAGCGGGGAATGCTGGTGGCCGGGCTGGTCCTGACCGCCGTCTTCCTGTTGACCGCGATCTTCGCACCTCTGATCGCTCCTTACGGTTTCTCCCAGATCTCCGCTGCCGACGGCAGCTTCCCGGCGCAGGAGGCGCCCGGCGGCAAGCACCTGATGGGCACCACGGTCGGCGGATACGACGTTTTTTCCCGGGTCGTCTGGGGCGCGCAGACCGCCGTTCTGGTGATCGTCGTCGCAGTCCTCATGTCGATCTTTATCGGCGTCGCCCTTGGCCTGGTCAGCGGCTACATCGGCGGCTGGCTGGACCGGATCCTCGTGGTCATCGCCGACGCCGTCTACGCCTTTCCGTCCCTGCTCGTCGCCATCGTGATGGCGATTGTCATCAGCGGCGGACGCTCCAGTTTGTGGGGCGGCATCCTCGCCGCGGCGATCTCCATCACCGTGGTCTTCATCCCGCAGTACTTCCGCGTCATCCGGGCCGAGACGATCCGGCTGAAAGCGGAACCGTTCGTGGAATCGGCCAAGGTGGTGGGCGCCTCCAACATCCGCATCATGAGCCGCCACATCTTCAAGAACGCCACCCGCACCCTGCCGCTGATCTTCACCCTCAACGCCTCCGAGGCCATCCTGACCCTCGCCGGACTGGGCTTCCTCGGCTTCGGTATTGAACCGACCTCGGCCGCTGAGTGGGGCTTCGACCTAAACAAGGCCCTGGCGGACACCACCTCCGGTATCTGGTGGACGGGGGTGTTCCCCGGCCTGGCGATCGTGCTCACCGTCCTGGGGCTGACGCTGGTCGGCGAAAGCATCAACGACCTCAACGATCCCCGCCTCCGTGGCCGCAGAGCAGCTTCCGCCGGCAAGGGCGGCCCTGACTCCACCACCGCCGCACAGGCAGCCATCGCAGCAGAAGTGAGTAGCTCATGACCACCAACATCGACACCCACGGCCGCGGCGCCGGGCCTGTCCTTGATATCGAACACCTCAAGGTCACCTTCGCCACCGATACCGGCGACGTCTATGCCGTCAAGGACGTCAGCCTGGAGGTTAACCCCGGGGAGGTCGTGGCTATCGTCGGTGAATCCGGCTCAGGCAAAACCGTCACCGCGAAGACCATCCTTGGACTGCTGCCGGAAACCGCGCTCAGCTCCGGAGCGGTACTGATCAACGGCAATAACGTCATCAGCGTCAGCCCGTCGAAGCTCCGGGAGATCCGCGGCCGCGACGTCGCCATGGTCTTCCAGGAGCCGTCCACCGCACTCAACCCGGTCTTCACGGTCGGCTGGCAGATCGCCGAAGGCATCCGCGCCCACGCGGGCCGCGGCGGAAGCGGGCGCGTCAATGCCAAGGACGCCAAGGCGCGTGCCATCGAGGCCCTACGCAAGGTCGGCATCCCGGATCCGGAAACCCGGGTCAATTACTATCCGCACCAGTTTTCCGGCGGGCAGAAACAACGCGTCGTGATCGCGGCGGCGCTCGCCCTGAACCCGGGACTCATCGTGGCCGACGAGCCCACCACCGCCCTGGATGTCACCGTGCAGGCGGAGATCCTGGAGCTGTTGCGTGATCTCAGGGACCAGTACGGCACCTCGATTGTGCTCATCACGCACAACATGGGTGTCGTGGCCGACCTCGCCGATCGCGTCGTCGTGATGTACCAGGGCGACGTCGTCGAAGAGGCGAGTGCCCGGACCCTCTTTGCGGAGCCGAAGCAGGAATACACCAAGAAACTGCTGGCCGCCGTTCCGCACCTCGGCAGGAACTCGGCCTCCGAGGGCCTTCTCGAGCGCGCCCACCAGGGCGGGAAGGTCCTGGTCGAGGCCAGGGGCCTGACTATCGAGTACCCCGGCCGGCTGGGCAGCCCGGCGTTCAAGGCAGTCGACGGCGTCGACTTCACGCTCTCCGAAGGGGAAGTGTTCGGCCTCGTCGGCGAGTCCGGCTCCGGGAAGACCACCATCGGCCGCGCCATCGCCGGGCTCAACAAAACCACGGGCGGCAGCCTGAAGGTGCTCGACTACGAGATGCTCAACCTTAAGGAGCGCACCTTCAAGCCGCTGCGCAAGGAGATCGGCTTCGTGTTCCAGGACCCGGCCGCCTCCTTCAACCCGCAGCTGACCATCGGCGACTGCATCGCGGAACCCCTCATCATCCACAGCAAGCCGACCCCCGCGCAGGCACGCCAGCGGACCCGTGAGCTGCTGGAATCCGTGCAGCTGCCGGCGTCGTACGCCGAGCGGTTCCCGCACGAACTCTCCGGTGGCCAGCGGCAGCGGGCCTCGCTCGCGCGGGCCTTGATCCTGAACCCGAAGCTGCTGATCGCTGACGAACCCACCTCGGCCCTGGACGTGTCGGTGCAGGCGAAGGTGCTGGAGCTGTTCAAGGAGATCCAGGCCGAGTTCGGCTTCGCCTGCCTGTTCATCAGCCACGACCTTGCAGTGGTGGACATCCTGGCCCACTGGGTGGGCGTCCTCTACAAGGGCAAGATGGTGGAGCAGGGGCTCGGGAACCAGGTGATGGGCAACCCGCAGCACGGCTACACCCGGAAGCTCATCGCTTCCCTGCCTGTTCCGGACCCGGATGAGCAAGCCCGGCGCAGGGCGGAATTCCGCGCCGTTCTGCACAGCTGAGACCCCTCCGGCGCTCGCCGGAAGGACATGCCCACCAATGACCATGAACGGTGGGCATGTCCTTTTTGCGGCCGGAGGCACATCGCGTCCGCCCGGCGGGGAGCCGCTTCACAGCAGGAATGATTACCGGCGGTGCCCATATACTGGGTCAATGAACGAGCAGAACCAGACTCATCCCGATGCAGATTCCTATGATCCTGGGGCCAGTTCCCTGGCCGGCCAGGTGGATCCCGCGGTGATGGCGGATCTGCTGTCGATCCGCTCCAGCATCGACAACATCGATGCCACCCTCGTGTACCT
>JAODMA010000466.1 GCA_025464545.1 Arthrobacter sp.
GGTCTTCCCGATCCTGACGCCGCTGGCCGTGGACCCGGCCCACCCGTTCCCCTACATCTCCGGGCTTTCGCTCAACCTGGCCGTAGTGGTCCGCAACCCGGTCAGCGACAAGGAACTCTTCGCCCGCGTCAAGGTTCCTGACCAGCTGCCCCGACTGATCTCGATCGACGGCCCCCGCGCCGGCTCCGTTCCCGGGCGGGTGGCGCGTTTCATCGCCCTCGAGGAAGTCATCGCCGTCCACCTGGACCAGCTCTTCGCGGGCATGGAGGTGCTGGAGCACCACACCTTCCGCGTCACCCGCAACGAGGACGTCGAAGTGGAAGAGGACGACGCCGAGAACCTCCTGCAGGCGCTGGAGAAGGAACTCCTGCGGCGCCGTTTCGGGCCGCCCGTCCGCCTCGAGGTCACCAATGACATCAACCCGAACATCCGGGCCCTGCTGATCCGCGAACTCGGCGTCGAGGAATCCGAGGTCTACTCCGTTCCGGCCCCGCTGGACCTCCGAGGCCTCTCCGTCATCGCGGGAATCGACCGCGCGGACCTGCACTACCCGAAGCACGTCCCGCACACTTCCCGGTACCTCAACGAATCGGAAACCTCCAAGGCAGCCAACGTCTTCGCGGCCATGCGCCGGCGGGACATCCTGCTGCACCACCCCTACGATTCCTTCTCCACCTCAGTCCAGGCGTTCCTGGAGCAGGCCGCCTCGGACCCGAAAGTCCAGGCAATCAAACAGACGCTCTACCGCACCTCCGGCGACTCCCCCATCGTCGATGCGCTGATCGACGCCGCCGAAGCCGGCAAGCAGGTCCTGGCCCTCGTGGAAATCAAGGCCCGGTTCGATGAACAGGCCAACATCTCCTGGGCCAGGAAACTGGAACAGGCCGGCGTCCACGTGGTCTACGGCATCGTGGGACTCAAGACGCACTGCAAGCTCTCCCTGGTGGTGCGCCAAGAAGTGGACGGCCTCCGCCGGTACTGCCATATCGGGACCGGCAACTACCACCCGCGCACAGCCCGCTACTACGAGGACCTGGGCCTGCTGACGGCCAACGAGCAGGTCGGCGAAGACCTCTCCAAGCTCTTCAACCAGCTCTCCGGCTATGCGCCCAAGTCCACCTTCAAGCGGCTTCTGGTGGCACCGCGGTCGGTGCGGTCCGGGCTCATTGACCGGATCGAAACTGAAATCCGCAACGCCAGGGCAGGCCTACCGGCCCGTGTCCAGATCAAGGTCAACTCGATGGTGGATGAGGCCATCATCGATTCCCTGTACCGGGCCTCCCAGGCCGGCGTCCCGGTGGACGTCATTGTCCGCGGCATCTGCTCGCTGCGCCCGGGGGTCCCCGGCCTTAGCGAGAACATCACGGTCCGCTCCATCCTGGGCCGCTTCCTTGAGCACTCCCGCGTCTTCGCCTTCGCCAACGCCGGCGATCCCGTGGTCTACATCGGTTCGGCCGACATGATGCACCGCAACCTGGACCGCCGGGTGGAGGCGCTCGTCCAGCTCACCAGCGGGGACGACACTTCCTATGTCCTGGACATGCTCCGGCGCTACATGGATCCAGGGGCCGCCGCCTGGCATCTGGACAGCCAGGGCGAATGGAAGCGCCACCATGTTGCCGAGGACGGGCACGGCCTGGAGGACGTGCAGTCCTGGCTGCTCGCGTCCCGGTCACGGCAGCGCACTGCAGGCCTTCGGTAGGGGCTTTGGCGTTGAGTAGCGATGCACTTGTTGCAGACCAGACGGACCACCCGGGCGAAGCGATTGCGGTCACCGCGGCCGGCGCCATCCCTTGGCGGCTCAGCTCGGCGAACAAGGACCAGCTGGAAGTCCTGCTGATCCACCGTCCGCGGTATGACGACTGGTCCTGGCCCAAAGGCAAGATCGATCCCGGTGAGACTGTGCCGGAGTGCGCCGCCCGCGAGGTGGAGGAGGAGATCGGGCTCAACGCCCCGCTGGGCATCCCGCTTCCTCCCATCCATTACCACGTGCCCGCCGGTTTGAAGGTGGTCCATTACTGGGCCGTCAACGTCGACGGCGCCAGGTTGGTGCCCGACGGCAAGGAAGTGGACAGCGTGATGTGGTGTTCACCGGAGAAGGCCGCCGCCCTGCTGAGCAATCCCAGCGATGTCAGCCCGCTCGAGCACCTGGTGGCGGCCCACGAACGCGGCGAACTGGACACGTGGCCGTTGCTGATCGTGCGCCATGCGAAGGCCAAGCCCCGCTCCTCCTGGACCAAGGCCGAGGGGGACCGCCCGTTGGCAGCGACGGGCATGCGCCAGGCCCAGGCAGTGGGGCGGCTCCTGCAGGCCTGGAAACCCGCACGGATCGTCTCGAGCCCCTGGCTTCGGTGCGTGGCCACCATCGCACCGTACGCCAAGGCCGCAGACGCCAAGGTGAAGCTCAATGAGGCGCTCACCGAGCACCGGCACAGCCGCAGCCCGCACAAAACGGCCGCGGTCGTCGCCGCCCTGTTCGACAAGCAGCGGCCGGTGGTCTTGTGCACGCACCGCCCCGCCCTCCCGACAGTGTTCGCGCAGCTCGGCAAGCACATGAACTCCCGACTCCGGT
>JAODMA010000485.1 GCA_025464545.1 Arthrobacter sp.
GACTCCGCCCATGACCTCTCGGAAGGCGGCCTCGCGGCGGCGCTCGTGGAGTCCTCGCTGCGCTACGGCGTGGGGGCACGGATCGCCCTCCAGGACGTCCTGGACCGCGACGGCGTGGATCTGTTCACGGCACTGTTCTCCGAGACCCAGGGCCGCGCGATCGTTGCCGTGCCCCGGTCCGAGGAAATCCGTTTCAAGGACATGTGCACCGCCCGCGGCTTCGCACACATCCGGATCGGCGTGGTGGACGCCGAGAGCGGCAAGCTGGAAATCAACGGCGTCGAAACCCTGTCCCTGGAGACGCTCCGCGAGGCCCACGAGGCGACTCTGCCGAAATACTTCGGCTAGTCCCCACCGCCTCCCTAGCCTCGCAAACTCGGCCAGGGACCCTGGCGGCGTGGGCCCACCCACCGCCTCCCTAGCCTCCGGCGCGGGGTCACCGACGTTCATCATTCCGTGGTGGGCGCCGGGAGTCCCCGCGCCCGGGCCTGGGCGGATCCCGTGCAAGTCCCCGGGGCGTTCTACGGCGACGCCGTGGCCGGAGAGGTTCATCATCATCGGGCATAGCCGGGTGGACTTCCTCAGGCCCGGTTTCCGGCTGCATTCTCGAGTTCTTCCCACGCGATGTTGCGGCTGATCCGCAGCAGTTCCGGCGGCTGATGGGCAATCAACACGATGCAGCGGGAAGCGGCCCATCCCTCCAGCTCGGCGATAAGGACACGCGAGGATTCCTCGTCCAGGCCGTTGAACGGTTCGTCAAGGACAAGCGTTTGGAAGTCGCCGACAGTGCATTGTTGGCTACCCCACGGAGGTCGAGGTCACGGGAGATCCGGACGCCCTTCCCGCTATGATCCTGCTCGGCGTACGCCCCGCAGACGGGGCCGCGGGCCGGGCTCCGGCCGGCCGCCAGTGAGGTCAGTCGTCGCTGCGGATTTCGCGCTGGCGGGCGCTGAGCAGCTCGAGTTCCGGGCGCGCCGCCATGAAACGTTCGACGGCGGCCAGCACTTCGATGAGGTGCGCCCGGTCTGCGGAGACCAGCCCGACGCCGATGACCGTCCGCCGGTACTGGTCCTGCAGTCCGGCCTCGGCCACGGAAACATCGAAGCGGCGCTTGACCTCGGCGAGCACCGGCCGCACCACCGAGCGCTTCTCCTTCAGGCTGCGGACGTCCCCGAGGAGGAGGTCGAATTCAATCCAGCCGATCCACACGCCGCGCCCCCTGTCCTTTAGGCGATGGTCAGTTCGCCCATCCGGTCCCAGCCCTCGCCGTCGAACTGGCGGCTGACGATCCGGGGGGTCTCCAGCAGCGCCCGGGGCATGTCCGCCATGGCCTTCTTGAAGTGGACGCTGTTGACGTGGTCACCGGCGGCGCCGTCCTTGAAGGCCTCGACCAGGACGTATTCGCTGGGGTCCTCAACGCTACGGGACCAGTCGAACCAGAGGTTCCCGGGTTCTTGACGAGTGGCCTGGGTGAAGTCCTCCACCAGGTCGAGCCAACGCTCGGACCATTCGGGCTTGACCTTGAATTTGACGACGATGAAGATCACTGGCTGGGCCCTTTCATTGGGGTTTCCTGAAGTTCCATTCTTGCAGCAGCTCAGCAGGCGTTCATGGCCTCCCGGGCCAGCTCCTGCTGCCGCCGGGTTCCCACCCTGCCCGCCCACTGTTCGGCGAGCTGGAACTCCACCATCGCCTCGGTGCAGCGGCCGGCGTCGTGCAGGGTCCAGCCCAGGTTGCTGTGCAGCGCCACCAACCACCGTTTGGTCCGCTCATCATGCACCGTGGACGCGTACTCCAGGGCGCTGCGGGTCCAGGTCTCGGCGTGGGCGGTGTCCGCGGCCGCCAGCATGTGGAGGGCGTCGACGGCCAGGAATTCCTCGCCTAGATGATCAGCGAGTTCGGCGGCCTGTTCCAGGAGCGGCACGGCCATCTGTGCGTGGCCGCTGGAGTTCAGCACCCGCCCGCGTTCCAGCAGCACCCGGACCGCCACGGTGGGCTCCTCGCCGTCGATGGCGTCCAGCACCGCGTCCGCTTCCTCGAAACGGCCCTGCAGACCGATCGCCCGGCCCAGTTGTGTCTTCAGCTCGGCCCGTTCGTCCGAGTCGTACCGGTCCTCGGACATCGCGGTCCGGAAGCGTGATTCCGAGATGTCCGGGTGCTCGAAGTCCCATAGTTGGTCAAGGGTCTGTTGGCTCAGCATTGCCTGCTCCTGATCAGCTCTCACCGGCGGCCAGTTGATGTGCACTTTCAATGTAGCGGGAAGTGACACGCCTCCGCGCCCACTTCGTCAGGGCACTGCCTGCGGCGTAGAACCAGTTGGACGGAGCCCCGAAAGCGGTAATGGCGATCGTTACGCGGCCCTTTCCGTCGAGCTCGACCTCAAATGCTTCCTCGCCGCGCACGGGATGCCCCGGCAGGGTGCCGTACCCGAATCCCGCGGACTGCGGCCCGTCCCCGGGCACCGGCTGGCGGACCCAGACGACCTCACAGGGGGCATTGATCCGGCACGGGCCGATACCGAATCCGCTGACCACCCGCGTGCCGGAGACCACAACCTCGGACTCCGCGCGCACTCGGAGCCCCGCGCCTTTCTGCAGCCGCCAGGTCAGAATCCCCTCGGCCACCCGCCAATAAGTAGCAACGCCCGCGCCCACGTAAGCCCGGGTGATAACGCAGTCCACGTGCGGGGGAAGCGGCCCCTGCTCGGTGGAGCCGATTCCCTCGTAGTTCAGCTCGCCCGCGGCAATCCGGCGGCCGGTCAAGGCTGTCCCCGAGGCCCGGCGCCCTGCGTCAGGCGGGCCCAGCCCAGTTGCTCCTGCTGACGCCGGTTCAGGGTGGCAACGACCAGGTCGTAGGAGTCCTCAACCATGTCGCGCACCATCGAGTCGGGCAGCAACCCGTTCAGCCGGACGCCGTTCCAGTGGGTCTTGTTGAGGTGCCAGGCTCCGGTGATCTCCGGGTGGGCGGCGCGCAACTGCTCGGCCAGTACCGGCTCGCATTTCAGGCTCACCGACAACTCGGCCTCGTCCAAGGAGGACAAGGCGAACATCTTGGCTTCGTGGCGGCGGCCGTCGGACACCGCGGCCCGTACCTTGAAGACCGACGTCGCAGGACCGAAGGGAAAATCCTCGAAGGCGCCCGGGAAGCCCAGGCAGAGTTTCCGGAGTGCTGCTGCATCCATGCATCGAGCCTACTTCCCTCGCCCCGTCTTTTG
>JAODMA010000263.1 GCA_025464545.1 Arthrobacter sp.
TCCAGCGCCGCGGCAATCTGGTCGATGTTCGCGAACACGGTTACCGGGTTGCTGTACCCCTTGTGCCGGGGCACGTAGCAGTAGGCACATGCCATGGCGCAGCCGTTCGCGGTTGAGGGCGCGATGAAGTCCGCGGACCGGCCGTTCGGCTTGACGGTCAGCGCTTTCTTGACGCCGAGGACCAGCGCCTCCGTCTTGATCCGGGACCAGCGTGGCACGTTCGTTTCATCGCCGTGCACCTCCGGGATGTTCCAGTGGTTGTCGACAAGCACGACGTCGGCGTCCGGCCAGCGTTCGATGATCTCCTTGCCCCGGGGAAGCTCCAGTGCAGCACGCTGCGCATAGATGAGCCGGATCTGCAGCAGCCGGTTAAATTCCATGATTTCATTCTCCCAATACGCCGACGATGCCGCGCGCGGCTAAGCCCAAGGCATCCTGCGCTGGCGGCGAACCGTTCGCCTCACTGGGATGTACGCCGGCGAAATAGCACGCTATAGAAGCGTGCCACAAAGGGTTCGCTAGGCTCGCCTTGTGATGAGTTCGCAGAACGGCAACGAACGCTATGTCGTCCGCCCGTGGTGGAGGGGAAGATCACTGCCCTGGGCGGCCTTGGTCGTTGTCTCCATCGTCCTGACAGGCATTGCCCTTGAAAGGACGGCATTTTTCGTCTATGCACCGGTCCCGGAGTTTATCGAGCGGCTGCGCGTGGGCAGGCTGTTCATGCTCGCCGGGTCCGCCACGTCCCTTGCAGCTGCCATTTGGTCGCAGGTCCGGGGTAACCCGCTCTGGGTGACGATCTGCGTGGCCACGCCGGCAGCGCTGGTGGGCCTGGCGACGATGATCGTGACGCCGCCGTCGCTGACTCCTCAGATCGCCGGTCTCTTCGCCCTGCCAGCAGCCCTTGCAGGACTCATCGGCGGGCTGCTCTCCGGAAACCAAGGATTGATTTCGCCCGGTCAGGCGACAGGATAAGAGATTATGAGCAGCCAAACGGCCCCCATAGCTGTCTCCCGGGCTATCGTGGTGGCATGCCCAGCCGATTAGCTGTCATTGCCATTGATGCAATCCGGCCGCGGGTGGTGGCCGACTTCTGGTGCGCCGTCCTCGGCTGGCATGTTGTCGAGGAGGATAGCGAGGTCATCAGCATCGCGCCGCAGGACAAATCCTGGCCGTCCATCGATGTGGTAGCGGTGCCCGAGGGCAAGATCGTCAAAAACCGGCTGCATTTCGACCTCCGGGCTGATGGCGTATCCACTACCGAGGAGCTCGAGCGCTTGCTCGCCCTTGGCGCGCAGCGAAGAAATGTGGGTCAGGGCCCCGACGTCAGTTGGGTGGTACTGGGTGATCCCGAGGGCAACGAGTTCTGCCTGTTGTCCCGATCCGTCCAGGACGTAGAGAATCAGGAACCAGATGTTAAGCCGGGAACGGCACAAGCGTAGGCCGGCCCAATAGGCCGAGCGACGCACCCGACGTCCAACGAGTCCTTGGCCCCAACTGGAAGGTACGACGACGGCCATGCCGCCTTTCGCTGCAACCGGAGGTACTCGAATGCGCAAGATCTTGAACGAGCAGTTCCCCACGATGGGAGCCTTCATTTTCGGGCGCGTCACCCATGAGCTGATGGGCCAGTAATCGGCCAGTTCCGCCGAGATGTCCGTTGAGTTCGCCGGGATCTGGCTCCAGGGGCGTCGCTTTCTGCACGCTCGATCAGCTTGGCGGCTTCCTGCTCGGATTTATCCCGACAATCTTCCGAGTTGGATGGGACGGGCTTATCGGTGGGTGGCCGGGGAGAACGAGCCAGCGATCAGTTCCACGAGAAGCACGGATGGGCACTGGACGGCCAGTTCGAGGACGACGCGGGGTTCACACCGCCGCTGCGCGAAGTGCTCGGCACGAAGCTTTTCGGGTAACTGGTGCATCTGGAAGTGGCGCCAGCCGCCGTCCTACGATGTCCTCGATGGAGGCAGTGCCGATGCTAAGAACTGGCCGTAGTCCCGCTTTCGCACGACCCGAGCTCACCCGTTGATAGGCAAGTGCGAGTGTGCTTTTCTAAACAGGTAGCGCAAATCCAGAAGGGGTGTCACCACGACATGAGGTTGACGACGACGACCAACGTATCGGTGGACGGCGTGATGCAGGGGTTAGGCGGACCTGACGAAGATCGAAGCGGTGGGTTCGACCGCGGCGGATGGGCGATACCACTTCTCGATCCCGAAACCGGGGAGTATCTCAACCAGGTCTACGGCGGTGCGGCCGCGTTCCTCTTCGGCCGGCGGACGTACGAGATCTTCGCCGGCTATTGGGGAGCGATGATCGATCCGACCACGAACCCCATCGCCGCCGCACTGAACAGCCGACCCAAGTACGTGGCATCGACCAGCCTCACCGACCCGCAGTGGGCGGGCACGAATGTCCTGACCGGCGACGTCGCCGCGGCCGTCGGTGATCTGAAGGCGCAGCCAGACGGCGAACTGCTGGTGCCCGGCAGCGGCGCCCTCGTCCGATGGCTGCTCGCCAACGACCTGGTCGACCAGCTCGACCTGCTCACCTATCCCGTCGTCGTCGGCCAGGGCACCCGGACATCGCGCTCGATCTGGTCAACTCGCGGACTACTTCCCGCGGCATAACCATCCAGACATATCTGCCTCTTGGACGCCCGGAGTACGCAACGTCCAGGGCCGGCCCGAACAATTGACCCAGTTGCGCACAGACACATGATCGCATCACGCAGGATACCCAAAATCCAGTC
>JAODMA010000290.1 GCA_025464545.1 Arthrobacter sp.
CCTTGTCGATCTGGGCAGCGAGTTCGGTGATCCGTGACTGGATCTGCTCCTTGGAGTACAGAACGTGCTTGAGGTCTGCCTGGACGTCGTTTGAATCCACCAATAACTCCTGTGTAGATGCGGGGGCGACTATATTTGGGGCGGTTTTTGAGGCCGGAATACAAGCTTCCCACAGCGGACGCCTTCCCGGGGAACATCGGAGGGGGCGGACTTGTCGTCGGCGAGCAGCTCGGCGAGGGACAGGCGGTAGACACTGACCCCGCCCGGCAACTCCACCGGACCGGCCGATCCCTGCCTGCGCAGCAAGGCTTCCGCGGCCAGCAGTCGCTGATAGCTCGGCTGCTGGCCTCCGACGGCGGCAGCGGCCTTGGCGATCACCCGGAACCTCACGGCCGGGGCCAGCTCGCGCAAAGACGTCTCCGGCAGGCGGATTTCGGCTCCGGACCGCTCCTGCAGCCGGGCGAAGGTGGCGTTCGCCACCTCCTCCAGATAGTCGGCGTCGAGCTGCAGGATGGCGGCGGTCCGGGCCAGCGATTCGGCGACGCCGGGGCCCAGCTTTTCCTCAAGCAGGGGCAGCACTTCAACCCGGGTCCGCGACCTGGCGAAGGCGGGATCCGCGTTGCTCGGATCGTGCCAGGGATCGAGGCCCTCAACGGCACAGATTTCAAGGGTGTCGGCGCGCCGGAGGCCCAGGAAAGGGCGCAGGAGGCGCCCGCGGACTGGCCGCATCCCGGCCAGGGAGCGGGTGCCGGAGCCGCGCGCGAGCCCCAGCAGGACCTGCTCGGCCTGGTCGTCCAGGGTGTGGCCGAGCAGGATCACGCCGGCGCCGAGCTCGTCGGCTGCGGCCTCGAGCGCAGCATGCCGGGCCTCCCGGGCGGCCGCTTCCGGGCCCATGCCGGTGGCTGCGACGTCAACGGTCCGGATCTGCACCGGTGCGATTCGCAGCTCACCGAGAGCGGCGGCCGTGGCCTCGGCGATCCCGGCGGAGCCAGGCTGCAGCTGGTGGTCCACGACGACCGCTCCGACAGAGACCGGGTGGCCGTCGACGTGCCCGCGCCGGGCGAAATAGGCGGCGACGGCGGCGAGGGCAAGTGAATCGGGTCCGCCGCTGCAGGCAACCAGGACGCGTTCGGGGTAGCCGGCGTCGGCCAAGGCGTCCTGCAGCATTTTCCGTGCGGTACCGAGGACGGGCGCCAGGCGTCCCGGCCGGCGTCGACCGCTTGGTACAGGCTTGGCCGGCGCGGGCGGCGCAGCCGTACGGGCGGGCGCGTGCGTGGGGGGCTGGCTGGCGGGCACGTTAACTAGAGCCCCATCCGTTCGAGCCAGAGTTTGGAATCATGGATTTCCGGCTCGGTGGGCAGGTGCCCGGCGGACTCCCAGACCTTGTTGAAGCCTTCCATGCCAGCCACGGCCACCACTTCCCGGACGAACTTCGCGCCGTCGCTGTATTGGCGCATCTTGGCGTCGAGGCCAAGGAAGTTGCGGATGAATTTCTCGATCACGCCGCGGTCCTTGTCCCGGGCGTTGAAGCGCTGCCGGATGGTCTTCACGGTCGGGACAATGCTGGCGTCAACGGCGTCCATCACCACGTTTGCGTGGCCCTCCAGCAGGCTCATGAGCGCGGTCAGCCTCGAGAGTGCCTCCTTTTCCTCCGGGTTCTGCAGGAGGTCCAGGATGGCGCCGCGGCTGGGGGTGGTGCCGGCCGCGGAGCGGTCCCTCAGCGCTTTCGCTGCCGCCGTGGCGCGCTCCATCAGGGAATCGACGTTGCCGAGCAGCTGGCCGCTGAGGTCTTCGATCTCGTCCAGCATGTGGTGGCGCAGCCACGGCGCCGCGGCGAACTGCACCCGGTGGGTCTGCTCATGCAGGCAGACCCAGAGCCGGAAGTCCTCGGGTTCGACATTCAGTTCACGCTCCACCGAAATGATGTTCGGTGCCACGAGCAGCAGCCGTCCGGCAGGCGGGGCTGAGGAGTTTTCGGCGAGCGCGGAGAACGGGTCGTACTGGCCAAGGACCTTGCTGGAAAGGAAGGCCAGGATGGCGCCGAGCTGGCTGCCGGTGATGGCGCCGCTGACGCTGGCCGCACCGGGGTTCAGCGTGCCGCGGCGGCCTTCGAGCAGTTTTTCCATGGCGGGCTGGAGCATGACGGCGAAGCTCTGGGTGTTGGCCTTGGCCCAGGAGGCCCGGTCCACGACGAGGACCGAGGAGTCCCTCAGGTCCCTGGCCGCCTCAAGGCCGGTGATGTCGTGGACATGCGGCACCGAAACGTCGGCCGCCCGGCGCAGGCTGTCCACGGCGGCGCCGATTTCGGCCGATCCCAGCGTTGGGCCCGGGGGCGTCAGCCGCGCCGCGGTGGAAGCGGCCAGCTCCCAGTTGATCAGGGCGTGGGCTTGGGCAGACGTCTCGCTCGCAGAGGACTCCATAAGGTCCATCACATCACAAGGACCCGATTGTGTGCCTTAAATTCGCCGGGCGGCGAACGGGCGCACGGCGCGGGTTCCCGGCGGACGATTCCCGCCGGTCAGCGGCAACCGCAGCCCGCGAGCACGGAGGCAGTACGGTCCAGGGCCGTCTTGTTCGCGGCTCCCGGGGTGAGGCCGTTGCCTATGAAGGAAAACACGAGGAGCCGGCCGTCGGCGTCGACGACATAACCGCTGAGGGCTGTCACCGTGTTCAGCGTGCCGGTCTTGGCGCGGACCAGTCCGGCCCCGCGCGCCGTTGAGGCGTCCAGGTAGCGGTCCCCG
>JAODMA010000300.1 GCA_025464545.1 Arthrobacter sp.
CCTTGTCGACGTCGTCCAGCGGTCCTCCGGTATCCAGGCCCATGTGGGCGGAAGCCCCCTCAACGTTGCGGTCGGGTTGGCCAGGCTGGACCACCCGGTGCAGTTCATTGGCCGCTATGGAAGGGACGCCTACGGCGAAGCGGTGGCAGCGCATCTGCGATCCAGTTCGGTGCTGCTGCCAATGGGACCGGACGAGCTCCCTACCAGCGTGGCCACCGCCATGATCGACGACGACGGCGCCGCCAGCTACACCTTCGACCTTGCGTGGGAGCTGCCCCGCCTCGCGGACCGGCTGCCGTTCATGCTGCAGGGCGCCACCCTTCTGCACACCGGCTCGATCGCCACCATGCTCGCCCCCGGCGCCGCGGACGTGCTGGCCGCCGTTGAACATGCGCACCCCTCCGTAACCATCAGTTTCGATCCGAACTGCCGCCCCAGCATCATCACGGACGTGGACTACGCCCGCCGGCAAACCGAAAAGTTCGTATCGCTAGCGGACGTGGTCAAGGCCTCGGACGAGGACCTCGAATGGCTCTATCCCGGGGAGGACCCGCTGGATTCGGCCCGGCGCTGGCTGTCCCTGGGCGGCTCGGAAGGCCCGGCCCTGGTGGTTGTGACGCGCGGGGCGGAAGGACCCTGGGGTGTCAACGCCTCCGGCGAAGCCCAGTTCCCTGCCCCTTCGGTCCAGGTGGCGGACACCGTGGGCGCCGGGGATTCCTTTATGGCCGCACTGCTGTCCGGGGTCGTGGATCTCGGCCTCGACGGTGCGCAGAACCGCAAGGACCTCCGGGAACTGTCCGCCGACAACCTCCGCGACCTCCTGGCCCGCGCGGCATGGGCAGCTGCCGTCACCGTCTCGCGCGCTGGCGCCAATCCGCCCACCCGCGCTGAACTCAACCGGATGGAGCTCGAAGCGCAAACGCCCCTCCCTGTGAATCCGGAGACCACAGACCCTGCAAGTGCCGATCTCCCCATCAACTGAAAGGCAGCCATGACAAGCCAAGACGCTCCCACGTTTCATGTCCTCAGCGGGTCGTTCCAGGAGGGTGAGACCCTTCCCGCGGCGCAGCGCAGCCTCAAGATGCGCGCCGGCGGGCAGGACGAGTCCCCGCAGCTGAGCTGGAGCGGCGCGCCGGCCGGAACCCGAAGCTACGCCGTGACCGTGTTCGACCCCGATGCCCCCGGCCCCGGCGGGTTCTGGCACTGGGCGGTCCTGGACCTCCCGGCCGACGTGACCTCCCTGCCGGCCGGGGCGGGCGCGGAGGGCGGCCGGGAACTCCCGCCGGGCGCCCAGCAGCTGAAGAACGACGCCGGCTTCCATGGCTACCTGGGAGCTGCGCCGCCGCCTGGCCACGGCCCGCACCGCTACATCGTCACGGTCTACGCGCTCGACGTGGAGCAGTCAGGACTGGACAACAGCACCCCTCCGGCAAGCCTCGAATCCAAGCTCTCCGGCCACACCCTGGCCCGGGCCACCCTTACCGGGATCTACGAACGGCATTAGCCGGCCTCGCATTGGCGCCCGCGGTGGTCTCCGCGCCCGTTCTCGCAGAACCTCGAATTCGCCGGAAGCCTGCGAGCCCGCCGTAACCTTCCGGCGATTTCGCGCGCTTCCGGCGAGTTCGACGGCGGGCCGCACCGGCCGCCGCTGCCCCGCGACCGGCCCACGTAGACTGGCAGTATGCGGTTGGTAGCAAGTGACATTGACGGAACGATCCTCGGCCACGACGGCAAAATCAGCGAACGCACGGTCCGGGCCTTCCATGGCTGCCGCGAAGCCGGGGTCGAACTGGTCTTCGTCACGGGACGCCCGCCGCGTTGGCTGCACCCGCTCCAGGACCAGCTGGGCCACACCGGCACCGTCATCTGCTCCAACGGTGCCGTGGTCTGGGACCTCGAAGCTGACCGGGTGGTCTCGGCCCGGGGCCTGGACCTCGACGCCGTCTTCGAGACGCGCCGCATCATCCAGCGAATCCGGCCCTCGGCCCTGTTCGCCGCCGAAACCCTGACCGGTTTCCACCTCGAACCTGGCTTCATCGAGAACGGCTCCAGTGAGCTGCTTGCTGAATTCACCCCGGCGCCGCTGCGCAGCACGCTCACCGCGGACGATTCCGTGGTGAAATTCCTCGCCGTGGTGAGGGAGGGCACCGCAGACGCGTTCCTCGCCGAAGTGACTCCCGCCGTCGCGCACCTGGCCGCCGCCACCCATTCGGCGCCGAACATCGCCCTCCTGGAACTGTCCCTCCCGGGCGTCAACAAGGCCGTCACGCTTGCCGAGTACGCCGCCTCCCTGGGCATCGAGGCCGGAGACGTGGTGGCGTTCGGGGACATGCCCAACGACATCGAAATGCTGCGCTGGGCCGGGGACGGGTACGCGATGGCCAGCGGCCACCCGGAAGCCATCCGCGCGGCCGGCCAGCAGGCTCCCCACTTCGACGACGATGGCGTCGCGCAGATCCTTGAGGCCAAGCTCGCGGCCCTGGGCGTCCGCCTTCCCTGACACCCGGCCCGCGACCTTCCCCAGCCTCATCACCGTATTCCCAGCTTCCGGCCAACTCACGTTCACCTTGGCCTCATAGGCTGAAGCCTCACGTCGGATCGTTCAACCGAAAAATGGGGAATTCAT
>JAODMA010000333.1 GCA_025464545.1 Arthrobacter sp.
CGCGAACGCGAGGGCCGGCGCGTGATCACCGGAGCCCGGCAACCCCGATTACCAACTCCCTCACCGTCGCCGACCAGGAACTATCCCGCCTGAGCCGCCTGGACCGGGCCTACTCCATGGTCGCCGGCGCCCACACCGTACGCGGCGAACGAGCCGCCACCGACGCCGCCTCCCAGGACCTGCCATTGATCCAGGCTGCAGCGGCGCGGACCTCGACACCACCGCGGATGCCTTCAAAGCCTGGCGGTCCATGGCTTCCTGCTGCTGGGGAGCGGAGCGTCCGGCCACCCCACTCCGCCAGCGTCGGACGCACTGGCGAGCCCTCGGCCGCCGCTGATCTGCTGGCCGTCATAGCTCTGGAAATAACGACGGCGCTGCTCGCCGCCACGCTCGTGGCGCGACTCGGGCTCAACGCAGGACGGACGCTGTCAGCGACCCAGGTAACTCATTGCTTGTGATATTGGAAAGTCCGTGCGGAGCCGGCCTCAGTAGAGGCCAAGCTGGGCGAAGGCGGCGACCAGCCCCTCCTGATGAGGCGGCGCAGCCGTGCGGTCTGCGATTGCCAGGAGTTCGGGGATCGATCCTTCGATGGCGATTCCGATGCCCGCGTAAGCAATCATCTCAAGATCGTTGGCGCCGTCCCCTACCGCTATGGTGTGCTCGCGGGCGATGCCCAGATGGGCGATGGCAGCGGCGACTCCGTCCGCCTTGCTGATGCCGCGCTGGTACAGCTCGCCCGCATGCCGGCCGTCGTCAGCAACCGAGTTGGCGACGACGGCGATGCCCTCGCCGATGGCTCCGACCAGACGCTCCATGGCAACGGGGGAGTCAAACACGGATACCTTGGCAAAGGGCACGGTGGCGCGGTCCGCCGTGGGCTGCAGTGCGTCCAGAATGGCGGACGATCCCACGGGCCCCTCTGGCGACTGCCTGAAATGAGCATCGAGGATGACCCGCAGACGCTCCGACGCCCCCGGCGGAACATACAGCGCTTCCTGCGCTTCCAGGACATACAGGGCGGCGTGGGCATCAAGCGCCGCGACCGTCCTAGCCGCAAGCCCTGTGGGAAATCGCCGGTCCACGAGCACCTCTCCCGCCACCTCCACGTAAGCGCCCGCGCTGGCTACGAGGCCGTCAAAGCCCGCTCCAAGGATACTGGTAGGCAACATCGAAACGGGACGTCCCGTGCACAACAAGACCCTGTGGCCGGCGGCCCGCGCAGCCCGAACAGCTGCCACATGACCCTCAGGGACGACGCCGAAGTCAGCGTATGTGCCGTCCACATCGAGGAAGACGGCGTGGGGAGTTGCGGTAGGCCCCGGCTTGGTACTCATGATTTCGGATCATACCGTGGCCCTCCCGGCGAACGCAGCCGGGGTCTCGAGGTGGTACTGGCGATGCCCTTGAGGCGCGGGCCAAAAAGTCGTCGAATTCCTCAGCTGACCCGGATTTGCCCTGTTCGCCGGAAGCAGCCGGAGTTAGGATGCCGGATGACCTTCACCCACGGCTATGCGGACAACAACGGCCTTCGCATGTATTACGAGGTCCACGGCCGGGCCGTGCCCGACCAGCCGCCGCTGCTCCTCATTCCGGGCGGCGGTTCCACCATCGGCACCAACTTCAGCGAACTCATCCCGCTGCTGGCCGGACAGCGCCAGGTGATAGCCGTGGAGGAGGAGGGTCACGGCCACACGCAGCCCACGAGCCGCCCACTCACGGCCGAGAACTCCGCCGGCGACATCCTCGTCGTCCTGGGCCAGCTCAGCGTAGAAAGCGTGGACGTGCTGGGATTCAGCGCCGGAGGCCACACCGCCATCGCGCTGGCATTCGCGCGTCCCGCCGTTGTGCGGCGCCTCATCGCCGCCTCCACCTTTGCGAGCCACGATGCCGTGCCGGGCGGGTTCTGGGATGGCATGGCCAAGGCGACCCTGGATGACATGCCTGACACGTACAAGGACGCCGACCGCCGGCTCAACCCGGAACCTGGCCACCTCGAGCGGCTCTTCGAGCTGGACCGCCGGCGCATCCTGGACTTCGCCGGGTGGTCCGACGAACAGCTGGGCACCATTGCAGCACCCACGCTGGTGGTGAGCGCCGACCGCGACGTTGTCACGGCCGGGCAGGCCGCGCGGATGGCCAGCGCCATCCCGGGCGCCCGCCTGCTGATCGTCCCCGGCGGCCATGGCGACTACCTCGGCGAGCAGGCCGCCAGCGGCGGGGATCTGGGGACGATGCACGCCACCGTCCCGTTCCTGCTGCGGTTCCTCGGCAAGTAGCGGACGACGGCGGGACCTCCCGCCGTCGTCCTTCAACTTCCCCCGCGACGCCGGCCCGCCCGCGGCTTCGCCTGAGATAGCCGCGGGTAACATCGGTAACATCCGTCCCCCCGGAGAGTGGAGCAACACATGCAGCTCGGCGCTTTTTCGATCAGCCTCGCCGTGAAGGACCTCGTGGCTTCTGCGGCCTTCTACGAGAAACTCGGCTTCAGCAGTTTCGGGGGCGACACCACCCAGAACTGGTTGATCCTGAAGAACGGCGAGACTGTCATCGGCCTCTTCCAAGGGATGTTTGAGAAGAACACGCTCACGTTCAACCCGGGCTGGAACCAGAACGCGGAGGCAGTGGACCCGTTCACCGATGTGCGCGATCTCCAGCGGGAACTGAAAGCCAAGGGCACGGAGTTCCTTTCAGAGGCAGCCGAAGGCACGACGGGGCCGGCGAGCTTCATCGTCCTGGATCCGGATGGCAACCCGGTGCTCGTTGATCAGCACGTCTGATCCGTGGGGGCCCGCATCAAGCTAGGGCAACCGCGACGGGCGCAACAGGGTGGCATCGCCTGCGCGTCCGGGGTCGAGCGGCACGGGGCTGATCAGCACTGCCGGTCCCCGCTTGATTCCAGTGCGAAGTCGTGTCCGATCAGCGGAGCCAACCGGGCTTCCCTGAGGACCACGTTGCGCCGGATCAGGAGCGGGTTGAACGGCTCGACACCCAGCTCCTTGGCCATCGCTTCGAGGGCCTCGACCGCGATCAGGGTGACTGCGGCATCCATGTGCGCGGCCTTGCCGAAGAACCGATCACCCGCGATGCCTTTGCCGGCCACCAGCTGGACTTGCTCGGCATCTGCGGTCGGAACGTCGGCTGCGCCCTCGCGTGCACGCCCGAAGTAGGCGTGTGTCGGCGACACGAGCAGCCCGACGGTTCCATCATCTGGGTCGTCCTGGACGGCTGGCGCGAACGGCGGATGTTCCACAGGGAAGACTATGTGCAAGTCGAAATCAGCGCGTAGCAGGCCAAGGCGCACTCGCAAGCTGAACCGGAACCAGGCCGGCCTGCGGTTGCGCCTGGAAACGTGGGCAGTCACCGTCACGTTCTTTGGTCTGATGACAGTCACCATCTCGCAGGCCATGTCCTTCGGGCAGTGAGAAATGGAAGTCGTGTCGATTTACCCTCGCGCTGTTCGACCTGTGGGTGAGAAGGTCGAAGTGCGGCCCTCCAAAACCTAGGAGATTGAAATGGCAAAGTACATGTTGATCATGCGGGGAACCGACGAGTCGTACGCCAGGCTCGAGAACGCCGACTTCAACGAAATCCTCGGAACCATGGGCAAGTTCAACGATGAATTGATCCGCGCCGGCGTCCTGCTGGCAGCCGAGGGCCTGGATGATCCCAGCGAGGGCGTCGTGGTGGACTTTACCGGCGAGACCCCGGTGGTCACGGACGGGCCCTACGGTGAAACCAAGGAACTGTTCGCCGGCTACTACATCCTCGATGTCGCATCGAAGCAGGAAGCCATCGAGTGGGCCAAACGGGCTCCCCTCACGGCGGGCACCAAGACCGAGATCCGCCGGGTAAGCTCCATCGACGAGTTCCCGCAGGACAACGAATGGATCCAGAAGGAACGCGCCTGGCGCGAGCAGACCGGGCAGCTCTGAACCAGCCAATCCAGAACCGGCAGTGAGCAGCAACGAGGCAAGGGCCGCCGTCGAAGCGGTGTGGCGCATTGAGTCCGCCCGCGTCGTCGGCGCCCTTGCCCGCTATACCGGCGACTTTGCGTTGGCCGAAGACCTGGCACAGGAGGCGCTCGCCGAGGCTCTCGTGTCCTGGTCGGTGAATGGAATCCCTGCGGAACCGGTGGGTTGGCTGCTCACCACCGGCCGGCGCCGTGCGGTCGACACCTTCCGGCGGCATGCCGCCCGGGACGCAAAGTACGCGCTGCTGGCCCGCGACCTCTCGGAGGCGGAACCGGGCGCGGACTCCCTGTTCAACCCCGACGCGATCGACGACGACGTGCTGGCGCTGATGTTCGTCTCCTGCCATCCGGTGTTGTCCAAGGAAGCTCGGATCGCGTTGACGCTGCGCGTAGTGGGCGGCATGGGCACGGACGAGGTCGCGAAGGCATTGCTGGTTCCGGTGCCCACCATCCAGGCGCGCATCACCCGGGCCAAGAAGACCCTGGCAGCCGCCCACGTTCCGTTCGCCGTACCAGAAACGCGGGAAATTCCTGAGCGGCTTGGCTCGGTCCTCCAAGTCGTGTACCTGATCTTCACGGAGGGTTCCTTCGCGTCCGGCGGGAACTCCTGGATGCGCACGGACCTGGCCGGCGAAGCGCGCCGCTTGGCCCGGGTGCTCACGCGGCTGGCGCCGGAACCCGAGGTGTTCGGCCTGCTGGCCCTGATGGAACTGACGGCCGCGCGCTTCCCCGCCAGGCTCGATTCGTCCGGCCGGCCGGTCCTCCTGGCGGACCAGGACCGACGGTTGTGGGACCAGTCGGCGATCCGGCGCGGTCGCGCTGCGCTGGCGAGGGCCGTGGCCGCAGGCCGGGGGCTCGGCGCCTACGGACTGCAGGCCTCCATCGCCGAATGCCACGCGGTGGCCGGCTCCGTTGCGGAAACGGACTGGCAGCGGATCGTCATGCTCTACGAGGCCCTGGGGAGGTTGGCGCCGTCGTCGGTCGTCGAACTGAACCGCGCCGTGGCGGTAGCCATGGCATCGGGTCCGGCCGCCGGGCTGGAACTGGCAGACGTGATAGCGTCCCGTGGCGAGCTCAACGCCTCGTACTTGCTGCCCGCGGTCAGGGGCGAGTTGCTGGCAAGGCTCGGCCGGCGGGGGGAGGCACAGTCCGCCCTGCAGCAGGCGATCGCATTGTGCACGAACGCAGCCGAACGCGCGGCGCTGGAACGAAAGCTCGACGAGCTGGTCCGCCAGTAGGGCGTGCCGGTAGGAGCCCTCTGATCGCTTCAAGGAGGTTGCTGGCTCCAGCGAAGGGTGAAAAAGCGGACGACGGCGGGAGGTGCCTCCCGCCGTCATCCGTCGGGGTTGCTACAGGTTGACCGTCTCGAGGTTGGCTTCGCCCTGGTTGAGGCTGAGCGTGAAGGTGTTCGGTCCGCTGGCGTGCACCGCGATGTTGCTCTTCGGTGTGTTGTGCCGGACCGATAGGTCGTGGACCAGGGCGTCGAGCTCGTGGTGCATCGTGGAGCGGTCCCAGAGCTTGTGGGTTACAGAGTTGGCAGTTTCAAACGTCATTGTTCAGTGCTTCCATTCATGAATCCGGGTGTCCGGCCGCCGCAACCATGCGGAGCCGCCGTGGGCCCAAACCAGGAACTTCCGAGACCTTGGGCAGCTCTGCGAGCTCACCGGTTTGGCCTCATTGCGTCCACCAGGATGGGTAATACCTTGCCGCTGATCACCTCGTGCGCAACATGTTCGCAAGTGGTTCCAGGGCCGCTGTAGCGGGGGAGGTCGCCCCCCCTGCAGTGCCTTTCCATAGTGCACAGCGGGGCGTGGGCGTCTCAAGCCAGAAGGCGTTTATTGCTCGTGAGTCTCATCACAGCACCCCCGACGGGCAGTACCGCACCGCGGTGACGTGAAACGAACTGCGCCGCGCCGCAAACCAGGTGTGTTATCCGCGTTCGGGCTTGTCGTCACCTTCAGGGCCGTTGCCGCGCTCGGATGCCGCATTCGCTCCAGCACCGCCGGAGCCTGCCCGCGATCCTGAATCATAGTCCGGGTGCACCACCGGCGAAAGTTCGTCGGCGAGAAGGTCCGGGACGCTTTCGGTTGGATCGTCCGCGGGGCCTTCGTCCGCTGGGGTATCGCTCATGAGTTTCACGGTAGGCCTGACACGCTGGTGTGTCGAGTATCGGCAGTGGGGCATGGCTGGAGCGCCCCCGGTTTCCTAGACAGCCCGGTTGCATTCCGGTCAGAGGCCATCGACCGCCCAGCCTTCCTGGTAATCGGGGTGCCTTCGGTAGACGGAGGCGAGGCACATCAGGACGTAGGGACTCGCCTCGCCAGTGCGGTCGTAAGGATCGGCGACGGGCGGTACATTTTCCAGGATCTTCCTCTTCGCCGCGCACTCCGCCAGCACCCGGACAGGGTCGTGGATGGCGATGTGGACGCGGTCGGCCTCGGCGACCGCCAGGTACCCCGGGCCGTGCTCGGCATACACGTCGAGGACCTGCCGATCGTCTGAGGCATAGAGCACGGCGCTGTTATCTTCCGGGTCACCCGACCACTGCCACGGCCCGGAGGACGCTGCACGGGCGGCGGCTTCGTCCTCGCTGATGCGGGCGTCGAGGAATTCGATGAGGTCGCTCATGCGGTTATCCTGCCAGAGTCCGGTGGGAGAGTCGGCGCGTCCGCTTCAGGCTGGTTCGTAGGTGTGCGCCTTGTGACCGCGGTGGCGATTGCTTCGCCCCCTGCTCGCCCCTTCATCGCCGGGTCCAACGCGGCCCGGATGCTCCTGGCGGCTTCCCGGTACCCGTCACCCAGGCCCGCAGCCCTGATGGTGTGGGTCGAGCTGTTGCCGCCCCGGCCCAACTGATCTTCCATCCGCTCGCCCCGCTCCGCAAGGTCGGATGCCACGGCGTACACCATGTCGAGTCGTGCTTGTTGTTCCCGCACCAGACAGAGGAGGTAGCGTCGGTCCCGGACGTTCATGTCGATCAATGTGAACACGCCTCGTGCGTGAAGCTTCGCGGATCGACTACTGGGAAGGCGTGCTGTCGGTCAGAGTGATCCGCCGGCGGCTTCCGG
The DNA here is from genome assembly GCA_025464545.1 of Arthrobacter sp. Taxonomy (GTDB): domain Bacteria; phylum Actinomycetota; class Actinomycetes; order Actinomycetales; family Micrococcaceae; genus Arthrobacter. Next base: position 7,036 of record JAODMA010000333.1, read on the forward strand.
CGTGCCGGAGTCCTGGTTTCCGCCGGTCTGCCCACCGTGTCCGCGGTGCCCGCCGGCATATCCGTGGTCGCCGACGCGTTCGCGGGCGAGGAAGTTTTCGACGTCGAAGAGGTTGTCCGCGCGCCGGGCGATGTTCAGCAGCGTGGTCATCGAGGCGACCTCTTCGACCTGTTCCTTGAGGAACCAGAGCATGAATTGCTCGCCAAGGGCGTCGTTTTCAGACCTGGCCGCGGCGAATAGATCCTTGATTTTCTCGGTGACTTCCAGTTCCTGCGCGAGGGCAAGGGCAAGGGGTTCCTCGACGTTCGCGAAGTCATTGCGGACCGGTTCAATGCCGGGGATGGCGATTTTGACGCCGCGGTCCAGGATGTAGCGGACCATCATCATGGCGTGGTTGCGTTCTTCCAGTGACTGGCGGTAGAAGTGTTTGGCCAGTTGGGGAAGGTCCTGCCCGTCGAACCATGCGGCCACGGCGATGTACTGGTGAGAGGCCGCGAATTCGTTGCCTACCTGGCGGGCCAGCAGTTCGTTGAATCTTGTCGGGCTCATGGCCTCTCCTGGAGTTGGGATTCAAGGCGGCGCGCCACGATCACAGGGCCTTGACGGTTCGGCCAAAGGGAGGGCCTGCACTGAGAATCCTCCACCGTCGACTGCTGGTCAAGACCCTTCTGCAACCGCTCCCAACGGATCCCTCGCCCATTTGGGTGGCGGGCGCCGTCGTCGTCCGGGTCGTCCGGGTTATCTTCGCTGGAGAGTGAAGGAGTCCGTGAATGTGTAGCCCTCAGCCGGAACGAACCGCGCGGCGAGCTCCTTGGCAGAGGCAAGGACGTCAAGCGTGCCGAGCGCGGGATTCCGATTCTTGCCGGACCAGGCGGAGAAGTAGCCGACCTCCGGATCGTTGTTTTTCACATTGTAGAGACCGACACCGCCGACCCCGACCGTGACAAACACCGTTCCTCCGCCCTGCACCATGCTGCCGTCTTTGTCGCTCAGGCATGGCGCCGAAAATTTGGTCGGGACGAGCTCGGAGCAACTGCCGCCCAGCTCCACCTGATGTGAACGCTGATAGACGTGGTCATGGCCGGACAAAACGAGGTCGACCTTCTTGTCGATCAGCATGTTCGTGAAGTCCTTGCCGGGCTGGCAGCTCTTCTCACCCAGACTGAAACAGGGGGCATGCATCCCTACCACCGTCCATGGGATTCCCTGCGATCGTGCCTCGTCGATGGCTTCGGCGGTCCAGCGCCAGCGATCGCTGCCGCGCGAATAATCGAGGGGACGCCCGTTCTTGAAGTCGATCCCGGGGGAAACCAGAATGAACCGCACCACGGGATTCTGCTCCGGGACGTCGACGCGCCACTGCTTGCCGTACTCGCCCTCCAGGCCGGGCAGCTTGTTCGGAAGGCAACGGGCGAACTTGTCGATATCTCCGTCCTCCCCGTTGCTCTCGTGGTTTCCGGCGATCAGCTGATACGGGAAGTCGGTGCCCAGTTTGCCGGTGACCATGTTGCAGAATTCCTCTTCGCGTCCCTTCTCATAGCTGAAATCCCCGAGGGCGAGATTCAATTGGGGATTAAGACCCGCAATGACGTCGAGCACCTTCTTGGCTCCCGTGTCGAGGCCGATGTCCCCCTGGGCAGTGAAGTGTACGGATTCAGATTCAGCTGACGGCGGTGGCGGGATGAAGGTCGGCTCGGGCGCAGATTGCGATGGTGACGGCGCGGGTTGCGTCGGAGGAGGCGTGGGTTCCGGGGGACCGGGGTCACAGCCGGCCAAGATCATGGTCAAACCCAGTAGACCGGCGCCCAAGCCGGCCCTGCCCCTTTTGCTCAGCGATCCGGCCACGATTCCTCACTCGGTCAGACGCGGTGAAGTTCGGTTTCCATACGCCAGAGTAGCTTGGGGCCTACACGAAGGCCAGACCCCATTGCGGAATAGCCGCCGTACCTCGTCCCCGGAATGCTCTGCGATCAGAACTCTCGCCCGTTTGCCGGGTCAACCGCGGAGGTCAGCCCCTGGCCGCGGCCTCCAGCTCTGTGCGTGTTACGCCCCCACCTTTGTGCGACTGCCAGAGCGGCAAACGGGACCAGCAGCGGGTACCAGGACAAGCTGCTTCCACAGCCGGTCGGAGTGTTCGCGGGCAAACTCGTGCGAGACGGCGTCGAGGTTGCC
>JAODMA010000370.1 GCA_025464545.1 Arthrobacter sp.
TTGAGGCTGGCGACAAGACTGGAGAGACCAACAAATCGTTGACCCCAGGACTAGCAGAGGGGGCTGACAGCCGTAGCCCTCCCAACTCTACGAAATCCCTCACCGACCGGGGAACACCGACACCAAAAAATCATCCCAGGGGGTACGGCCAGCGCCCGCAACGCCGAACGCCGCTGACACCGCTGGCCCCGACGCCGCTGACACCGCTGGCCCCGACGCCCGTGGCCCGGACGCCCCGGCACGAACGCCTTCAGCACCGACGGCCCCGTGATCCCCCAAGGAGACGCGGGGCCGGTCGCCATTTTCGGTGCAGAGGCCTATTGGCCGCGGTGCCGGCCGTGCGTCGCGATGTAGTCGGCCGCCGCACGCTGCAGTTTCCGTTGCTTGGCGAGCTGGCGGCGCAGGGCTGTCAGCTCGGCGCTGACCCGCGCCTGCTCGGCACTGACCCGCGCCTGCTCGGCGGCGAGGTCTCGCTGGGCCGCCGCCTGCTGCTGAACGGCCCGGAGTGCATCAGAGAGCTGGAGCTGTTGTTCTGCCAGCAACTGCTGGGTCTGGAGCAACACGGGGACGACGTCGGCGGGTTCAGTTCGAGCGTCGGCCAGCAGGGTCCGCGCCCGGGTCCGGGCGCCGTCGCCGGCTGCCGGCTGGGTCTCGCCGGCACGCTGTCCGCGAAGTACCTCGATGAACTCCCGGTCCAGGTCGGCGGTCCCGGGTTCCGGGGCCTGGCTGCTGCCAGCCGGTGCCGTGGCCCCAACAGCGGTGTCCGCCGCGGCCCCAACGGCGGTGTCCGCCGCGGCTCCAGCGGCGGTGTCCGGCCCGGCACCGGTCATCGACGAGGTCTCCGTCTCCGGCTGGATGTCGACGGTGCGCCGCAGCGGCTGTTCCTTGATGAAGAGGATGGCGACGAGCGCCACGATCCCGATGACTGCCGAGATGAGGAAGATTTCCGCCGTCGCATCACCGTAGGCCGCCCGCATGATGTCCCGGACCGGAGCAGGCATGTCCTGGAGATCCAGACTTGCGCCGGCGGATCCGCCGGCGACGGGAATCCCTGCAGCTGCCAGGCCTGCGGTGGCTAGTTCCTTGACCCGGTTGCCGAGGATTGCACCGAGGACCGAAACGCCGATAGCGCCGCCGACCGAGCGGAAGAAGGCCACGGAGGCACTGGCAGTGCCGATGTCGGTCGCCCGAACGGTGTTCTGCACGGCCAGCACCAGGTTCTGCATGAGCAGCCCCAAGCCGAGTCCGAGGACGCCGGTGTAGAGGCCGGTGAGCCAGAGTTCAGTGGTGTGGTCGATGGTGCCGGCCAGGCCCAGCCCGCCGATCAGCAGGACCGCGCCGGCCACAAGATAGCGCTTCCACTTTCCGGTGCGGCTGATGAGCTGCCCGGACAACACCGAGCCGATGAGGTTGCCCGCGATCATCGGCAGGGTCAGCAGGCCGGCTTCGGTGGGAGAAGCGCCGCGGGCCACCTGGAAGTACTGGCCCAGGAACGTCGAAGAACCGAACATGCCCACGCCGACGGCGACCGAGGCCAGGATGGACAGCGCAGTGGTCCGCTGCGAAATGATCTTCAGCGGAATGATGGGCTGCGCCACCCGGGATTCCACGACGACGAGCAGCGCCAGTAGCGCAACGCCGCCGCCGACCATGGCGGCGGTCTGCCAGGACCACCAGTCGTAGTAGTCGGGGTTGCCGGCGAAAGAGACCCAGATCAGGAGCAGGCTTACGCCGGAGGTGAGCAGAATTGAGCCGAGCCAGTCGATCTTGGCCGGGCGCTTGATGTGCGGAATCTTAAGCGTGATCTGCAACAGGATCAGGGCGACGACGGCGAGCGGGACGCAAACGAAGAACGTCCAGCGCCAGCCGAGCGGGCTGTCCACAATGAAGCCGCCGAGCAGCGGGCCGCCGGCGGTTCCCACCGCCATGACGCCGCCCATGTAGCCGGAATACTTTCCGCGGTCGCGCGGCGGGATGATGGATCCGATGATGGCCTGGGCAAGTGCGGTCAGGCCGCCCATGGCAATACCTTGGATGACCCGGGCTGTGAGCAGCAGCGGGATCGTCTCGGACAGGCCAGCCATAACTGAGCCGGCCACAAAGATTACGATGCTCAGCTGGACGAGGACTTTCTTGTCGAAGAGGTCTGCCAGCTTGCCCCAGATCGGCGTGGTCGCGGCGTTGGCGAGCAGTGCCGCGGTGATGACCCAGGCGAAGTCTGTCTGGGTGCCCTTGAGCTCCGACATGATGGTCGGCAGCGAGTTGGCCACAATCGTGCTGCTTAGTATCGCGGTGAAAAACGCGGCCAGCAGCCCGGTCAGGGCCTCCATAATCTGGCGGTGCGTCATCGCGGCGGCGGGAGCGGTTGGCGGATGCGGTGTGGGGACCGGCGACGGGCCGGTGGCGGCAGCGTGGCTTGCCATGTGTTTACTCCTCAGCAACGGTGGTCGTATTGGTGGCTCCGGCCGTCTTTGCCCGGGCTGCAGTCCGGAGGGACTCAGCAAGCTTCTTCAGGGTTTGTGCTGTTTCTTCCGCGTCGCCCTCGGTCCAGTCCTGCAGGAGCCCCTGGAGGGTGGCGGTGCGCTGGTTCTCGATGGTGCGGAGCTTCTCTATTCCGGACGCGGAGAGCGCGACCAGCTGGGCCCGCCCGTCCAGGGGATCCGGGCGGCGGACCACGAAACCCTGCTCCTCCAGTTCGGCGATGTGCCGGCTGAGGACGGGAGCGCTGACGCCGAGCCGCTCCGCGAGCTGCGTGGCCCGTGATTCGCCCTCCCCCACAAACCGCAGGACTCCCTGCAGCGCCACTCCGGTGTCCTGGCCGCGTACGTTGCTGGCGGCGACACAGCGGACGGCGCGCTGGAGGTCGAAGATCCGGTACACGAGATCGGCTGCAGTGCCTGGCTTTACTGACATGATGCCCCTTGTTTGCTTGCCTTAGGCAACTATAGCTCCAAAGTAGTTACTTTAGGAAACTAAGTCCGCAGAAGGGCTTGAGGCTTAAATGCCGAACGCGAACCGGCAGCCAGTGCTGCCGGTTCGCGTTCGGTGGAGTTGTCTTCCGGGGTATTCAGGCGTCCACGTGCGTCGGGGTGAACATTTTCAAGAGGGTTTCGACGACGACGACGTTCGGGCCGTCCGCGTCGAAGCTGGCCTTGAGTGCCTCCCCCACGTTCTCCGGAGCCACCCTGACGGCGGGGACGCCGAAAGCCTCCGCCAGCTTGACGAAGTCGGGCCGTGCGAGTTCGGTGGCAGTCGCCTTCCCGAAGGCTCCCACCATGTATTCGCGGAGGATGCCGTAGCCGCCGTCGTCCACGATCAGCCAGGTGACCGGAACATTGTGCTGCTTGGCGGTGGCCAGCTCCGCGATCGAGTACATCGCGGAGCCGTCGCCGGAGACGGCCAACACCCGGGCGGAACCGCCGGGCTTGCCCGTGGTTTCCAGGCCCACGGCACCGCCGATCGCGGCGGGGAAGCCGAAGCCCAGCCCGCCGGCGCCCTGCGCGGAGTGGAATTGACCCTCGCGGGCGTCCCAGCAACTCCAGGCCCAATAGGCAGAGATTGTCATGTCCCAGAACGTCTGCATGTCTGCGGGCACGGCCTCGCGGATGTCCGCCATAAACTTCAGTTCCTTGGCCAGATCCTGCGATTCCAGCCGGGCCGTGACCTTGGCCAGGGTTTCCCTGACCAACGCCTCGGGCGTGGTGCCGTGCCAGTCGGCGCGTTCGCCGTGCGGTTCCACCAAGGCCTCATCGAGGGCGGCCAGGGCCTGCCCCGCGTCGGCCCGGATGCCGAGGCCGGGGCGGTTGGATTCGAGCACGCGGGGTTCGGCGTCGATCTGGATGATCCGGCCGCGCGGTTCGAAGGTGAAGTAGTTGGACGTCACTTC
>JAODMA010000375.1 GCA_025464545.1 Arthrobacter sp.
GGGCTCATGCCGCCGAGTTCCAGTGTGACGGGAATGAGATTCTGGCTGGCGTACTGGCTGATAAGGCGGCCGGTTGTGGTCTCGCAGGTGAAGGCGATCTTGCGGATGCGGGGGCTGGAGGCCAGCGGTTTGCCGGCCTCGACGCCGAAGCCGTTTACGTCGTTGAGGACACCGGCGGGCAAAAGGTCGCCGATGAGTTCCATCAGGACGAGGATGGACGTCGGCGTCTGCTCGGCGGGCTTCAGGACCACGGCGTTGCCGGCGGCGAGTGCCGGGGCGAGCTTCCAGACGGCCATCAGGATCGGAAAGTTCCAGGGGATGATCTGGCCCACAACGCCGAGCGGTTCGTGGTAGTGGTAGGCGGTGGTGTCGTCGTCGAGCTGGGACAGGCGGCCTTCCTGGGCCCGGACGGCGGACGCGAAGTAGCGGAAGTGGTCCGCGGCTAGCGGGAGGTCGGCGTTGAGGGTCTCGCGGATCGGCTTGCCGTTGTCCCAGGTTTCCGCGACGGCTAGCATTTCGAGGTTCGCGTCGATCCGGTCGGCAATCTTGTTCAGGATCGCAGCGCGCTCAGCGACGGAGGTCTTGCCCCAGGAAGGGGCCACCTTGTGGGCTGCGTCCAGCGCCAGTTCAATGTCCTCTGCAGTCCCCCGTGCAACCTCGCAAAAGGGCTTGCCGGTGACGGGGGTGATGTTCTCGAAGTACTGGCCCTTGACAGGGGCAACCCACTCGCCGCCGATCCAGTTCTCGTAGCGGTCCTTGAAGGTGACCTTCGAGCCCTCGGTACCGGGCTGTGCGTAGACAGTCATTGCTAGCTCCTTTGCTGTGCAAGATTGAAGGCGAACTGATGATGGCAGTTGCCGTTGCCCCTCAGCCTAGGAGCAGGGAGGTTGCAGTCAGGTTGCAACCCTATGAGCCGGGTCACTCCGGGGCCTACGCGCTGAGTTCCGCGTCCAGCCGTTCGAGATCGGCGACGACGGCGGCGCGCCTGGGGGACCGGGGCGGCAGCAGCTTCAGCGCGGCGACCCGGACCTCGACGTCGTCCCTTGCCTCTGGCAGCCGGGCGTACTTCAGCAGTGCTTCGGCACTCCCGTCGGTCAGCACAGCCTCCCGCAGCAGGGAGGCGACCCGGTTGCGCAGCTCGGTAATGCCGGGCGCTTCGGAGCGGGGCAGTACTGCGCCGCGGTAGATCTCCAGGGCGATCCGGTGGGCGCCACGCTGCAGGCAATTGAGCACCTGGCCCGCGTCCGGCACCAAATCCATCGGCAGGCGGTAGGGCCGGGATTCCGGGACGGCGTCCGGGTTGAGTTGCTGGAGAACCTTGCGCAGGCGCACCATCTCCGCTCGCAGCGTCATCGTCGACGCTTCCCCGGGATACAGCAACGAGCAGAGTTCTTCGGCGTTGAGGCCCTCCGGGTGCGTGCTGAGCAGCGCCAGGATCTCGCTGTGCCGGGCCGACAGGGCCACGGTCCGCCCGTCAATGCTCAGCAGCGCCTGATCCCGACCCAGGAGCTGCAGACTGTTGCGGTACAGGCTCGTTGCGTCGGGGGAGGTCGAAGAGGCGCGGGCCGTTGCCGTAGCCACCGGGCCGCGCCGCGGGGTCGGCGACGCTGAACCTGCAGCGGCCAGTTGGAGCCGTTCGACCCGCAGGTGGGCCTGGGCCGCGGCGACGGTGGCCTCGACCAGGGACAGGGTGTGAGGCGCGACGGCGGACTCGGTACCGGTGATGTCGACGACGCCGAGCAGCGCGCCCGAATCGGGATCGTGGAACGGCACGGCCGTGCAGCTCCACGGGTGGACGGATCGCTTGTAGTGCTCGGCGCCGGAGATTTGGATCCCGCGGCCCAAGGCGATGGCGGTGCCGGGGGCGCTGGTACCGACGGTTGCCTCGGACCAGTCGGCACCTGGAACGAACATCATGCCTTCGGCCTTGCGCTGCGTGGCGGCGTCGCCGTCAACCCAGAGCAGCCTGCCGAGTTCGTCGCCTACGGCTACCAGCATCCCGCTGTCGTGGCTGGGCAGGACCAGAAGCTTGTAAATGACTGGCATGATCGCGGCCAGGGGATGCTGGCGCCGGTACTCTTCAAGTTCCCCGCGGTCCATGGCCAGCGGGGCCTCGGGGTGGTCCGGGTTGGCGTGCAGCTGGGCAGAGCGCCGCCATGACTCCTGGATTACGGGGCTGAGCCCGGGCAGCTGCCGGGCCTCGGGGAACAGCAGGCCCCGGGAATCCAGCTGCTCGTGGCCAGTACTGGCATACTTCTGGCGCAGCTCCGCAGTGTGGCCGTTGGGTGCTGCCGGATGGACCGGATTCCTCATTGAACTCCCACCTGACGGGCGCGACGGCCTGCCGGGGGCAGCCGCGTCCGGCAAGTCTAGTGGCCGGACGCGTGTTCCGGATACAGCTAACCGCGGGAGATCTCGATCATGTCCTCGCGGGGAACCACCTTGACGCGTTCCCGGACGATGCCGTTCGCGTCCTCCGCGGCGGACCATTCCTCGCCCAGCGCCAGCTCGTGGGCGTCGAGCTTGATCCAGCCGTCCCACGTCGTGTACTCGATGCCCCGCTCCTCGAGGAGATCGATGATGGCCCGCGGATCCGGGTTCTGGGCCGGCGGCAGGGTCAGCCGGTCCTCGAGCAGGAAACCGATGGTCTCGAGCGCGTCGCCCTTGGTGTGCCCGATCAGACCGACGGGCCCGCGTTTGATCCAGCCGGTGGCGTAGATGCCGGGGAAGGGATTGCCCTCGGCGTCGAGCACCCTCCCGCCCTCGTTGGGAATGACTCCGCGCTTGGCGTCATATTCAAGTTCGTCCAGCGGCGAGCCGTGGTAGCCGATCGCCCGGTAGACGGCCTGCACCGGGTAGTCGAGGAACTCCCCCGTGCCCTTGGCGTTTCCGGTGCCGTCCAACTGCATCCGTTCGAACTTGATGCCCGCGACTTTGCCGGGGTGTGCGGGATCGTCATAGATCTCAACCGGGCTGTGCAGGAAGTGCAGATGCAGTCGGCGGGAGGACGGCTCCTCGGCCTCCGCATGCTCCTCCACGAGCCAGTTCGTCAGGGTGTTGACCATGGTGCGGATCTGGTTGTTGGTGCGGATCGCTTCGTCGGAGGCCTCGTCGAACTCGAAGTCCTCCGGGTACAGGACGATGTCAACATCCTTGGCGTGGGAGAGTTCGCGCAGTTCCAACGGGGTGAACTTCACCTGGGCGGGGCCGCGGCGGCCGAACACGTGTACGTCCGTGGCCGGGGAGTTCTTGAGCGCCTGGTAGACGTTGTCGGGGATTTCCGTGACCAGCAGTTCGTCGGCGTGCTTGACCAGCATGCGGGCCACGTCCAGGGCCACGTTGCCGTTGCCGATCACCGCGATTTCCTTGGCCTCCAGCGGCCAGTCGCGGCCCACATCGGGGTGGCCGTCGTACCAGGACACGAAGTCGGCCCCGCCGAAGGAGCCTTCCAGCCCGATCCCGGGGATGGCCAGCTCCGCATCCTTGATAGCGCCGGTGGAGAAGATTACGGCATCGTAGAACGCGCGGAAGTCGTGCAGCGTCAGGTCGCGGCCGTAGGTGACGTTGCCGAGGAAACGGATATCGCCGCGGTCCAGGACCTTGTGCAGGGCGTTGACGATCCCCTTGATCCGGGGGTGGTCCGGGGCCACACCGTAGCGGATCAGGCCGTAGGGCGCCGGGTAGGCCTCGAAGAGGTCGATGCTGACCTCGAAGTCGCCGTCCCTGACTTCATTGGACTTGGTCAGAATGTCCGCGGCGTAAACGCCGGCCGGTCCGGCGCCGACAATCGCGACGCGGAGCGGACGTTTGGACGTGGTTTCGGCCGAGTTGGACACCGGGAGCCCTTCTGAGTCTTGGCTGCTGCACGAGGTCTTGCAGTGCACAATCCCTTATTCTAAATGTCCGCGGGAACGGGTGGGGCTCCGGGTGACTGAGATCGCAGGGATCCGTGCCCGCAACTGGGGACTAATAGGTCGGAATACCGGACCGACAGGTGGTGTTATTGATTTTGTGCCTAAACCCGACGGATCCTTCTCCCCAGCCACGCTCACAGCCCCGGGTGCCGCCGCGCCTTCGGGAGGCACGCTGCAGCAGCAGCCGGGTGCGCTTAAGGCCGTGGACAAGGACACGACGGCGGGAGTCCTTTTCGGCATCGGCGCCTACGGGCTGTGGGGGCTGCTTCCGCTGTACTTCTTTGTGCTCGCACCGGCCGGCCCAGTCGAAATCGTGGCCAACCGGGTGGTTTGGTCGCTGTTGTTCTGCACCCTGCTGATCACGGTCACCCGCTCGTGGCGGGTGCTCGGAGCGGCTTTCCGGAACCGCACGGTGATCGGCCCGCTTGCCATCGCAGCCGGATTGATCGCCGTGAACTGGTTGACCTACACCTACGGCGTGACCACCGGCCAAACCGTGGAGGCGTCGCTCGGTTACTTCATCAATCCGCTCGTCTCGGTGTTGCTGGGCGTTTTCGTGTTGAAGGAGAAGCTGCGTCCGCTGCAGTGGGCCGCCGTCGGCATCGGGTTCATCGCCGTCGGCGTGCTGACCGTCTCGTACGGGAAACTGCCGTGGATTGCCTTGACCCTGGCGTTTAGCTTCGGCCTCTACGGTTTCCTCAAGAAGCGGGTTGGACCGCGCGCGGATGCGATCACCAGCCTCACCGTGGAGACCGTCGTACTGGCACCGCTTGCCGCCGCCACGATGATTTTCCTGGCGGTCAGCGGGGCCGCAACACTGACCACCAATGGAACCGGACACTTCTGGTTGCTCCTGGCGTCGGGCGTCATCACCGCCGTGCCGCTGCTGTTCTTCGGCGCCTCCGCACGCCGGCTGCCGATGACCACCATTGGCCTGTTGCAGTACTTCGCCCCGGTCCTGCAGTTCATTGTGGCCCTGGCCGTCTTCAAGGAAGCCATGACCACGGACCGCTGGATCGGTTTCGGCGTCGTCTGGCTTGCCCTTCTGGTCCTTACCGTGGACATGCTGCGTACCGCGGGCAAGAATTCGCTCAGCCGCAAGCGGGCCCGGGCCGCCGCCTGAGACGGACTCAAACGGCGGCCCCTTGTCCTTGCTCTGTGGTCACACCTCGCGGCTGGAATCGCCGCGCTCGTAGTCCCGCGGGACCACCACCATCGGGACCGGCAGTGCGCGCAGGACCTTGTTGGCCGTGCTGCCGATGAAGAGCTTGTTCCTTTCGCCGAGCCGTGACGAGCCCACGATCAGAATTTCGCCGTCGTCCCACTCAAGGTCGTCGATCGCTTCCTCGATGGTCCTGCCGTGCGCCACTTCAACACTGACGTTATGCCCGGCCGGGAGCCGGCCGGAGGCGCCCGTCAGGACTGTATTGGCGTGGATATGGGCGGCATTGATGTTCTCGCCGCTGTCCCCTAGGGCGTCAAGTTCCACGAGCGAGACAAGCCGCAACGGCACGCCGCGGCGTTCTGCGGATTCGATTGCTACATCGATGGCCGCCTCCGCGCCGGAGCGCCGGCCCACGGCCAGGGTCAGCCGCGTGATGGGGTCCATGCGGCGGTAGCCGCGGGGCGCCAGCGCCACCGGGACGGGCGAGGCATGGAGCAGGGCGTTGGCGACGCTTCCCACGCTGTACCGCTTGAACAGCCCGTTGTTCGCCGCGCCCACGACGATCAGACCGGCTTCGTATTCCACGGCCGCGCCGATCAGGCCCGCCGCGAACGACTCGGCCCGCCGGACGTGGAACCTTGCCTCCAGCTCCGTCGGTACCAGCGCCAGCCCTTCGCGCTCCACGGCCAGCAGGTCCTTCTCGGCCGCGCTGACCCGGGTTCCCTCGGCGTTCGGGTCGACGTTGGCGCCACGCCGGTCCATGACGTAGACCAGGTCAAGGTGCGCCCCTTGCGCGCGGGCCATGGCCGAGGCGAGAGCTACGGCGTCGGCGCCGCGTTCGTTGGGTGTATAGCCAACTACGTATCGCATGGATGAACCCCTTTTGGGTCTGGGCAGAAGCCAGCTGCGCTCCGGGGTTCCGGGCGACATCGGCCGGTCTGCGTTTCTGCATTGGTAGGAACGACTCTAGTTCAGGCTGCGCTGAATACCCCGCGGTGCACCGTGGCTTTCGGCCCTGAGCAGGGGAATCTTTTCGGGCCTAGGCTGGACGATCGAGGGCAGCTCAGCGTGAGTGCGGGCAGCACCCGCCCGAGACTCCGCCCTACGACCAGTTGAGCTTCCGTTTCAGCGGAGGCTTCCCCAGCTATGACATCGAGTTTGTGCCCGAGCTGCCCTCACCAGCTATGCCCAGGCCGGCGACTTCGAAGGGGTGCTCAGCTACGGACTCGGCGTCGGCCGTGCAATGGCGACCGTTCCGGAGACCAAGGTCCGCGTGTACGAGGTCGAAAAGATCCAGCAGGGCCAGCACCTGTACGTGGTGGCCATCCAGCTGGATTCCACACCGTGGAAATAGCCGGGCGGAATGCCGGCGCGGAAGTAGAAGCGCCAAAGTAGCCCGAACGGACGATGGAGTCCGGGGGAAAAGAAGAGCCGCGGACCCGAGGTCCGCGGCTCTTCCGTTGGCTTGCTGGCTTGTTTGCTTACTAAGCGTTGGCCTTGATGGCCGCGGCCAGGACCTCGAGTCCGTCCAGCAGCAGTTCGTCGCTGATGACCAGCGGCGGGAGCAGCCGGATGACGTTGCCGTAGGTGCCGCAGGTGAGGATGATGACACCCTCCTTGAGGCAGTGGGCGGCGACGGCCTTGGTGAGTTCCGGGTTCGGTTCCTTGGATCCTGCCTGGACCAGTTCGATCGCGAGCATGGCACCGCGGCCGCGGACGTCCCCGATCACGGACTGCTCAGCGGCAAGGTCCCGCATCCTGCCGAGGGCGAGCTGCTCGATGTGCCGGGCGCGGCCGTTGAGGTCGTACCGCTCCATCGACCCGATGGAGGCCAGCGCCGCGGCGCACGCCACCGGGTTGCCGCCGTAGGTGCCGCCGAGGCCACCCGGGTGGACGGCGTCGAGCAGGTCTGCCCGGCCGGTGATCGCGGACAGCGGCATGCCGCCGGCGATCCCCTTGGCCATCGTGATGATGTCCGGGACCACGCCTTCGTGGTCCACAGCGAACCATTCGCCAGTGCGGCAGAAGCCGGACTGGACTTCATCGGCAATGAAGACGATGCCCTTGTCCTTGGCCCAGGCCGCCAGCGCGGGAAGGAAGCCCTCCGCGGGAACAATGAAGCCGCCCTCGCCCTGAATGGGCTCGATGATGATCGCGGCAACCTGCTCGCCGCCGATCTGCTTCTCGATCATGGTGATGGCCCGCTTCGCGGCCTCGGCACCGGTGATCTCCGGGTTCTCCTCGCGGTACGGGTAGCTCATCGGCATCCGGTAGACCTCGGGCGCGAACGGGCCGAAGTTGGTCTTGTACGGCATGGCCTTGGCGGTCAACGCCATGGTCAGGTTGGGGCGGCCGTGGTAGGCGTGGTCGAATGCGACGACGGCGTCCCGGCCGGTAGCCAGGCGGGCCACCTTGACGGCGTTTTCCACGGCCTCCGCGCCGGAGTTGAAGAGCACCGTGCGCTTCTCGTGGTCGCCGGGGGTGAGGCGGTTCAGCTGCTCGGCGACGGCGACGTAGCCTTCGTACGGCGTGACCATGAAACAGGTGTGGGTGAAGTGCTCCACGGCCTCCTTGACGGCCCCGACGACAGCCGGATCCGAAGCGCCGACGCTCGTCACGGCGATGCCGGAGCCGAGGTCGATGAAGGAGTTGCCGTCGACATCGTGGATGATGCCGCCGTCGGCGTCGGCAACGAAGACGGGGACACTGGAGGCAACGCCGGCGGCCACAACAGCCTTGCGGCGGGCGGTCAAGGCGAGGGACTTGGGGCCCGGGAAATCGGCCTGGACGCGGCGTTTCTGCTCAAGACGGTAGGTGATGTCATGTGCGGTGGTGGTCATGGGAATGCCTTTCTAAGCGTGGGGGTAATGCGGCTGGGTTCTGCGCTGGGCTATGCAACTGCGCTATGCATCCAGCGCACTCATGACGTGCTTGATTCGGGGGTAGTCCTCGACGCCGTACATGGATAGGTCCTTGCCGTAGCCGGACTGCTTGAAGCCGCCGTGCGGCATTTCGGCGGTGAGCATGATGTGCGTGTTGATCCACACCGCACCGAAGTCCAGGTCGCGGCTTACCCGCATGGCGGTACCGTGGTCGGTGGTCCAGACGCTGGAGGCGAGGGCGTATTCGACGTCGTTGGCCAGCTCGACGGCTTCCGTTTCGGTGCTGAACTTCTGCACCGTGATGACGGGGCCGAAGGTTTCCTTCTGAACGATGTCGTCGCTCTGCTTCGCGCCGGTGACGATGGTGGGCTCGAAGAAGAAACCTTTGTCCCCGGCGCGGTGGCCGCCGGTTTCGATTTTGCAGTTCGCGGGCAGGGACTCCACGACGGCGGAGACGGCGTTGAAGTGGTTCACGTTGTTCAGCGGGCCGAAGTAGTTGTCCTCGTCGTTCTGCGATCCGGTGTGCAAGGTCTTCGTGTGCTCCACCATGGCCGCCACGACGTCGTCGTGCACTTCGTCCTGGACCAGCACGCGGGTGATCGCGGTGCAGTCCTGGCCGGCGTTGAAGAAGGCGAATTCGGCGATGGCCGCGGCACTCTTCTTGATGTCCGCGTCCTTGAAAACGATGGCGGGGGCCTTGCCACCGAGTTCGAGGTGGGCGCGCTTGAGGCCCTTGGCGGCTCCCGAGGCGACGGCGATGCCGGCCCGGACGGAACCGGTGATGGAGACCAGTCCGGGGATCTTGTGCTCCACCATCATGGCGCCGGTCTCGCCGGTGCCGAGCACGACGTTGAATACTCCGGCCGGGAAGATGTCGCCGGTCAGGCGGGCCAGGACCAGGGTGGACTCGGGGGTGGTGTCCGAGGGCTTTAGCACCACGGTGTTGCCGGCGGCCAGGGCGGGACCGATCTTCCAGACGGCCATCAGGAACGGATAGTTCCAGGGTGCCACCTGCGCCACGACGCCGATCGGTTCGCGCCGCACGTAGGAGGTGTGCCCCTCGAGGTACTCCGCGGCGGACTTGCCTTCAAGCAGGCGGGCTGCGCCGGCAAAGAAGCGCAGCTGGTCCGCGCCGGCGGCAACCTCCTCTGCGGCGATCAGGGAGCGGACCTGCCCGGTGTTGCGGTGCTGGGCCTCGACGATTTCGTCGCTGTTCGCTTCGATGGCGTCGGCAAGCTTGAGCAGCAGAAGCTGGCGGTGTGCCGGCGTCGCATGCTTCCAGCTCTTGAAGGCATCCCGCGCCGCGGTCATGGCGGCGTCGACGTCGGCGGCCCCGGAGATGGGGGACTTCGCCACCACTTCACCGTTGGTGGGGTTGACGATGTCCAGCGTCCCGGTGCCAGCGGGAGTAACAAACTCGCCATTGATGAAGTTCTGCAAGGTTTGAACCACGGTGTACAACCTCTTTCATGCTGAAGGGCCCAATTAGACTGCTCCGAGCCTATGCCAGGGCCGCGCGGCAGGGAATATTCACCTGCACACCGTATTCGCCAAACTTTAGTGC
>JAODMA010000507.1 GCA_025464545.1 Arthrobacter sp.
CACACCGCCATCCGCGAAGACACCTCGATGAACACCGCCGCCATCGAGGAACTCAAGAAACGGCACCCGGACCTGCAGGTGATCTTCGTCGAATCCGGCGGGGACAACCTTTCCGCCACGTTCAGCCCGGAGCTCGTGGACTTCTCCATCTACATCATCGATGTTGCCCAGGGCGAGAAAATTCCGCGCAAGGCGGGCCAAGGCATGATCAAGTCGGACCTCTTCATCATCAACAAGACGGACCTGGCACCGCACGTGGGCGCGGACCTCTCCGTCATGGACCGGGACTCGCGCGAATTCCGGGGTCAGAAGCCGTTCTGCTTCACGAACCTCAAGACGGACGAAGGGCTGGAGCACGTCATCGCTTGGATGAGGCGCGAGGTGCTGATGCTCGACCTGACGGCATGAGTACGACGGCGGCTGTCCAGCCTCTAGCGGTTGTCTCGCCGGGGACCGCGTCCGCTGATCGGCCCGTGCGGGGTCACCTTGAGTTGCGGGTCGACGTTCGCAACGGACGTTCGGTGGCGACCTACCAATTTCATGAGGGGGCTTTGCGGGTACTTCGGGGGCATTATCTGGATGATTCTGGGCAGGTTTGTTATGTGCTCGTTAATCCGGGTGGGGCTGATTTGGGGGCGGATCTTTACCTCATCGATGTGGAGGTGGGGGAGGGGGCGAAGCTCCTGCTGACCACTCAGTCGGCCACCAAGATTTACCGGACGCCCGGGTCCTTTGCCGAGCAGCGGATGCACCTGCGGCTGGGGGAGGGGTCGCGGCTGGAGCTGGCCCCGGAGCAGCTGATTGCCTATCGCGAGGCAAGCTACCGGCAGAACACATATGTCACGGTGAGGCCGTCGTCCAGCCTGATCATGGCCGAAGTGGTCACGCCCGGCTGGTCACCGGACGGGTCGCCCTTCCGGTATGAGGAACTGCGGCTCCGCACCGAGATCCGGGTCGAAGACGACGACGACAGCGGACTGCTGGCCCTGGACAACGTGCTGATCCGGCCGCCGCTAAGCGACGTTTCCGGCATGGCTTTTCTGGAGGGATTCAGCCATCTGGGGTCGCTGATCGTGGTGGACCCGCGAGTGGACCAGGCCCTCGCCGATGAGCTGCACGCCCTGTCCGCCGGCTACGACGCCTATACCGGCCTGTCCCTGACCGCCGCCCGGCTGGGCACCGCCGGGCTGGTCCTGAGATCGCTGTCCAACAGCACGGAGGAGCTCAACCGGCTGCTGCGCGCTGCCGCCGCGCTTCTGCGGCGGCGCTGGTACGGGCAGGAACCACTGAATTTGAGGAAATACTGATGGCAGGGATCGATCAGCTGGCCGCGCTGTACCGGGACCGTGAGCGGCTGCCGTTCCGGACGCGCCTGGCCGCCACCTTCGGTGCGGTGGCCGCACTCCATGCTGCCGCCGTCGTACTCTTGATCGCCGGAACCGCAGCCGGCGGCCAGCCCCTGGCCATCGGACTGGTACTGACCGCCTACCTGGCCGGCGTGAAGCACAGCTACGACTGGGACCATCTGGCCGCGATCGATAATGCCACGCGTAAGTTCGTTGCCGAGCATAAGGATCCCGTAAGTGTGGGGTTTGCGTTCAGCCTGGGCCACAGCTCCGTGGTGGTTCTGACCGGAATGCTGCTGGTGGCGGGTGTTTCGCTGATTGGAAGCGTGTTCATGGCCGGGGGGACCGCCGGCAATCTGCTGCTCGGGCTGATCGGAAGCGGCGTCTCCGGGATCTTCCTGCTGGCGATGGGCATCTTCAACGGTTCGGCCTTTGTCCGCACGGTGAAGATGTGCCGGCGGGTACGCCACGGCGCCACGGTGCCCGAAGCGGATCTGGCGGGCAGGGGTTTCGTGGCGCGGCTCCTCAGGCGGCCCCTGGCCCGGGTCGAGCGTCCCCGCCACATTTTCCTGATCGGCTTCCTGTTCGGACTGGGCTTCGACACTGCCACCACCATCGGCCTGTTGATCGTGGCGACGGCGGCGTCGCTCGCCGGTGTTTCCCCGCTGGCGCTGCTGGCGCTTCCCCTCGCCTTTGCCGCGGCAATGACGCTGTGCGACACGGTCAACGGCGTGGTTATGATGCGGATGTACCGCTCCGCCCTGGCCGATCCCAGGCGCAAGCTGGTCTTCAACGCGGTGGTCACGGGGATTTCCGCGGTGTCCGCACTCTTCATCGCCACCATTACTTTCGGCTGCATTGTCTCGGCCGTGGGCCTCCGGTACCCGCTGACCGAGTGGCTGGCGGCCTTGGATTTGGGCGACGCCGGGCTGGCGCTGGTCGCGGTGTTGCTGCTCAGCTGGGGAACCGCCTCGCTGCGGTGGCGGTGGGCGTCCTCACGGCGGGGCGCCGGCACCGCCAGCACTTGACGGACCGGGGTGGTTCGGGAGGCCCCTTTGGACCGGCCATGCGCGGCGCCTGCGCCCTTTCGGACGGAGTCAGGACGCCGGGTTTGCTGCCGCGCAGGGCACAATGGCTGGTCACCCCGTTCGGGCCGGTTGCGGCACCGGTGCGGAGAGCTGCCGCACAGCGTCAAGGTAATGGCGGCCGCCCGGGCACCGTCGTCGTCGTCCGCGCTCATGACCACGGTGGCAACGTGCATGAAGGGAGTCGCATGGTGCCGTTCTCCCCGTCGCGGCAGGGTCGCGCGAGCACCGCTGCAGGCCGGGCCGCTCCCGCCCCGGTCAGGCGCCCAGCTGCTTAGTCGCGGTCACCTTCGTAGCGGAGTCCGATTTGGCGTCTCACGTCATCCACCGTCTCCATAACGAGCACGCTCTCCCGTGCCGACAGAACGTCGTTCGCCAGGGCGCCGGTGCGGATAAGCCGTTCAAGTTCCCACGCCTGGTACTGCATTCCGCGGCCGGTGACCGGGGCCTCGAAGCGCTCGACGACGTTTCCGTCGGCGTCGTACCGGGTGAAGGGCGCAGGCGTGTACCAGACCGAATCGATGGCAATGCTGCCTTCGGTGCCGATGATCGAGGCGCGGTTGGGCCCTGCCGTGTCCAGGGCGCAGTGCAGGAGTGCTTGCTGCCCGTCACTGTATTCGAAGATCATCGCGGTCTGCCGGTCTACGCCGGTGGCTGTCCTGCTGGCCAGAGCTCGGATATTGACGGGCGCACCGAACACATCGAAGGCGAAGGAAACGGGGTAGATGCCCAAATCGAGGAGTGCTCCACCGCCCAGAGCCGGGTCGTTGAGCCGGTGGAGTGGATCTTTTGGCAGGTTCTGGTTGTGGTCGGCGATCACGGTGCGGACGTCGCCCAAAGCGCCTGACCTGACCAATTCGCGGATCCGGACCATGTGCGGAAGGTACCGGGTCCACATGGCTTCCAGGGCGACCAGTCCCTTGGACTCGGCGAGGTCCACGATCTCCCGGGCCTGCCCGGCGTTCATGGCGAAGGGCTTCTCAATGAGCACGTGTTTGCCGGCGTTGAGGGCGAGCAAGGCGTTCTCGTAGTGGAAGGGGTGCGGCGTCGAGACGTACACAACATCCACCTCGGGGTCGGCCACCAGGTCCTCGTAGCTGCCGTGGGCTGAGGCGATCTGAAACTTCGCGGCGAACTCAGCAGCCGATGCGGCGGTTCGGGAACCCACAGCCTGGATGGTGAACCCGTTATCGACAAGGTCCGACGCCTGCAGGTCGGCGATGAAGCCTGTGCCGAGGATTCCCCAGCGGACCGGGCGGCCAGAGCCTTCGCCGGAATTATTCGAGGTCTGCGGCATGTGTTTGGGTTCCCTTCAGGCAAGCGGCTCCGAAAGCGTCGGAAGCCGCGCGTTTCATTCCAGTGTGGTCACATCGTAGGCGAGGGACCGCCCGGCCGCACCGCCATCGCCCGCCACGGCGAAGCGATGCGGCCCCGGGTGCTAGCTCTCGTCCCCGCCGCCGCCCCGAACCGGCCTGTTGGCCACCAGCGGGTACGGCCCGGTGAAGCCGTCGCGCACCGCTGCCAGTT
>JAODMA010000384.1 GCA_025464545.1 Arthrobacter sp.
AACGTGCAAGGTGCCCGGGGCTCTCTTTTCCGGTAATAGCCGCTGTGCAGCCTCAGGTCCGTTGCGGCAGTCGCGCTATCCCCGGGCGCCCAGCCCGGCCGGCCGGAGGATGAGCAGCTGCCCCTCAGGTGTACTGGGCAGCAGCGCCAGCCGGATCCGCAGCCCCACCGACGCCGGCGGCGATCGCGTCCCAGGGCATCCGCGCTAGCCGAGGATGGCGTCGAAGGCGGTGCCGGGCAACGGCGACTGCGGCGGCAAGGGCCGGTCGGGCCGTTCCGTGCGGATGGCGTCCTCCACCAGGGCGACGGGGCGGCGCCAGGCGTCCGATCCGGCTTCCATGGTGTCCACGGCGCCGATCAGCATTGCGAGCAGCCGGATCAGGTCCGTCATGGAGATATCGCTGCGGAGGGATCCCTGGCCTTGGCCGCGCCCCAGCAGCACCGCCACGGATTCGAACAACTCACCGGTGATCCCGGTCAGCAGCCCGCGCCGGCCGGCGACGGCGCCGAGCAGGTTGGCTTCCTCGCTCGCGACGCCCATCACGGCATTGATCACGCGGAAGAGGCCGTCCGCCGCATCCGGGCCGGCCAGGGCATCGTCGATCACGGGGTCAACCAGGCGCCGGAGTTGCCGGTTCAGCGCCGCGAGCACGAGTTCTTCCTTGTCCGCAAAATTGCGGAACAGCGTGGCAGGGCCGACGCCGGCGGTGACTGCAATGGTCTGGAGCGGGACTTCCGGCCCGTGTTCACGGAAGCAGGCCCGGGCCGCGGTGATGATTTTGTCCACATTTCGCGCCGCGTCAGCGCGGAGCGGCCTGCCTTCTACTGCCCGGTTCATTTGCCTAGGGTAGCAACGCGAGGGTTGAGTAAAGCTGATACTGGTCGGTAACCGCCAAGATGACGATTTCAGCGCCCGAATCGGTCCTGGAAACCTGCCGGGAGGCCCCGGGTCACATGGCAGACTGGAGCCATGTTGCTCGCATTCTCTGTCGCTCCCTCCGGCCGGCCCGTCCCCACCGCGGACGCTCCGGCCGCGCCTTCAGTTCCCTCTGCCGCGGCGGACGAGGCCTCCGTCCACGACGCCGTCGCCGAGGCGGTGCGGATCGTCCGGGAGTCCGGGCTGCCAAACCACACCGACTCGATGTTCACGACCATCGAGGGGGAGTGGGACGAGGTCTTTGCGGTGGTGAAGCGCGCCACGGAAGCCGTGGGGCGGTACGGCAGCCGCGTCTCGCTGGTGATCAAGGCCGATATCCGCCCGGGCTACTCGGGGGAACTGACCGGCAAGCTGGAAAGACTGGAAGCGGCGATCGGCGAAACCACGCCAGCGGAACAGGGGTAAGGACTAGCCCCGCGAGGCCCCGCCCCGCAGCCCCGACGCGTCCCGCCGGACGTGACCGCCCGGAGGCTACCGCCCGGTGCGGCGAACTGTAAGACTGGGGCATGATCGAGCATCAGCCCCTGCCACGCTGGACCGCCGTCGAGGATTTCCTGACAGAGCTCGTGGTCCGTCCGGACAGCTCCCTTAAGCGCGCCGTGACGAGTGCCCTTGAAGCGGGAATGCCGCCCATCGAAGTCGCGCCCAACGCGGGCAAGCTGCTCAAGCTGCTGGTCCAGCTCTCCGGTTCCCGCCGGGTGCTGGAGATCGGCACCCTGGCCGGTTTCAGCACCATGTGGATGGCCCAGGGCCTGCCCGCTGGCGGCAAGCTGGTGACCTGCGAATACCTGTCCAAGCATGCCGAAGTGGCCCGCGCGAACCTTGACGAAGCCGGACTCGGGTCCAAAGTGGAGGTCCGGGTCGGTGCCGCGCTGGACACGCTGCAGGCACTCCAGGATGAGGGTGCCGAGCCGTTCGACTTCGTCTTCATCGACGCGGACAAGGAAAACGATGCGCACTATCTGGACTGGGCCATCCGGCTCGGCCGGCCCGGCACCACGGTGGTGATGGACAACGTGGTCTGGGAAGGCGCGCTGATGGACCCTGACCTCGATCCCGTCAACGCGCCGGGCATCATCAGCGCCTTGACGATGATGGGCGAGGATCCGAGGCTGGACGCTACCGTCATTCAGACCGCGGGCTCGAAAGGCTGGGACGGCTTCGCCTTGGCGCTGGTCCGCTAGCCGGTCTGTCGCACTGTCCGCCGGCCGGCGCCTGTGATTCCCCGGCGCCGGCGCAGGGCGAAGTGCTCAGTATGCTTAGATTTACTGAGAGCCGTCCCAGCCGGCCGCCGCGCACGCAAACGGCACGCACGGACTTCACGAAGGAAAACAGGCCGCCGAATGACCGGAACTCCCGACGACTATCCGCCTCCCGCTGTAAGAGTCGGCTCTTCGCCGGAGGAATTGGCCGTCCTAAGCCCCTTCCTGGCCGCGGTGGGAGCTGCCGTGGGGGATGTGCCGGCGTTGCTGGAGCTGGCCAAAACGGCCGAAGCGACCGCCCCGAAGCCCGGGGAGGGGAAGACGGCGTTCCTCTGGGAGCTCCTGGCCTCCGTCACCGCCGTCGACGTCGCTGCGGGACGGATCTTGGAACCGCATCTTGATGCCGCGGCTATCCTCGCCCAGACCGGCGGCCCGGCAATCGCGGAAGGCCCGGACGGTCCGGCAGCCGAAAGCATCCATTTCGGCGGCGTGTGGGGCGTGTTTGCCGCGGAAGCCCCCGGGCTTCGGCTCGAAGCCGTGCAGACCGAGGGCGGCGTCCGCCTCAACGGCTCGAAGCCCTGGTGCTCGCTCGCCCAGCAGCTTGACCACGCCGTACTGACCGCCCATATGGACGGCGGCCGGGCAGCGTTCGCCGTCGACCTGCACGCCCCCGGCGTGAGTTTTGCGGATCCCGGATGGACCAGCAGGGGACTGCGTGAAATCCCCAGCGGCACCGTGCACTTCGACGGCGTCCCGGCACTGCCATTGGGCGCTCCCGGCTGGTACTACCGGCGGCCCGGCTTCGCCTGGGGCGGCATGGGCGTGGCGGCCTGCTGGCTGGGCGGCGGCGT
>JAODMA010000418.1 GCA_025464545.1 Arthrobacter sp.
GACGTGATCACCCAGGTGACCGCGGCGACGTCGAGCCCGAAGTCCGCGCGGAGCACCACGAGGGCGACGGCGATCATGGAGGAGTTCAGCGGGTTCAGCGCCGTGCCGAGGCTGAGGCCAGCGACGGCGAGGCCGGTCCGGGGAGAGTTGCTCACGGCAACAGTCTGTCGCACGACAGGTCCCGATCAGAATTCGGTGGTGGTCGGCGGACGCCCACGACCTTGGCGAGGAAGGCTTGCTCCCGGTCGAACGGCTGCAGCCGCGGCAGACAACGCCGCACTCAGCGGTCCGTCTTCGCGACCGTCATCAGGATCGCGGAGTCCTCTTCCGCCTCCAGGCTGTGCAGCCCGTCCGGCACAATCAGGAGGTCTCCCGCCCTTCCCTGCCACGACTCCTTGCCTGCCTGCAGGCGCACGCAGCCCCGGAGCACAAACACGGTGGCTTCACCGGGGTTCAGGTGCTCGCTGAGCTGGGTTCCCGCCCGGAACGCCATCACGGTTTGTCGGAGGACTTTTTCATGGCCGCCGAATACCGTGTCGGCGGCCCGCCCGCTCGGTGCCGCAACTGCTGCCGCGATCTGCTGTCGGGCCAGGGCATCGATCGAAATTTTTTGCATGGGCCCACCGTACCCAGAATCGCGCGCCGTGCCGAGGATCCTCCGCCCGGATCGCGTGTACTCGTCCCGGACACTGCCGGACGGAAGGCGATAGGCTGGTGGCACGGCTGAAGCCAACGGCCACGGAAACGTCCCACCGGAGTACCGCCATGACCAAGGCCATTGAAGACCCTGCCGTCGACTCTCCTTCGACCGCCACACCTCCTACAGACGCAGAAGCGCAGGAAACAACCGCCGTACTGCGCCGGATTGCCGCAGAAACCTTTGACCTGCCGCACCTCCGCGAGGGACAGCTTGCCGGTATGGCCGCCCTGGCTGCGGGCCGGGATGTCCTGGCGGTCATGCCCACCGGCTACGGCAAGTCCGCCGTCTACCAGATCGCTGCCCTGGCGATCCGCCAAGTAAACGCCGCAACTGACCGGCCGGGCGTCGCCGTCGTGGTCTCCCCCTTGATTGCCCTGCAGGAAGACCAGCTCGACGGCCTGAACACCCGCCTGGGTCCGCAGACGGCGGTAGCCATCAATTCCCACCACAGCGCCGCCGAGCTGGAGGAGGCCTGGCAGACCGCGGAGAGCGGCGAGGCCGCCTTCCTCTTCCTCGCCCCGGAACAGCTGGCCAAGGACAGCACCGTGGACCGGCTCGCGGCCCTCAACATAGCGTTGTTCGTCGTTGACGAGGCTCACTGCGTGTCCTCCTGGGGCCACGACTTCAGGCCTGACTACCTCGGGCTGGGCGCCGTCCACAGCAGGCTGGGCAATCCGCCGATCGCGGCCCTCACCGCAACTGCGGCCCGGCCGGTGCGCGAGGAGATCCGGAAGCGGCTGCAGATGAAGGACCCGCTGGTGCTGGTCCATGGCTTCGACCGGCCCAATATCCGTCTCGAGGTCATCCGCCACCAGGAGGATAAGGCCAAACGCCGGGCCGTCGTCGAGCAGGTTCCGGCGCTGGTTTCCGGCTCCGTCCGCGGGCTCACCGGGCCCGGTCTTGTCTACGCGGCCAAACGCAAGGACACCGAGAAGTACGCGGAGAAGCTGGTTAAACGCGGATTGCGCGCGGAGGCCTATCACGCGGGGCGAAGCAAAGAGGACCGCGAGCGCGTCTACGGGCTCTTCATGGACGACCAGCTGGACGTGGTGGTCGCGACGACGGCCTTCGGCATGGGCATCGACAAGCCAAACGTCCGGTTTGTGGTCCACGCTGACATTACCGAGTCGCTGGACAGCTACTATCAGGAAATTGGCCGCGCCGGCCGGGACGGCGAACCAGCCCTGGCTGTTTTGCACTACCGCTCCGAGGACCTCGGCCTGCGCCGGTTCTTCGGCACCCACAGCCCCGATGAAGACTCGCTGCTGGCTGTCCTTTCCACCCTGCGCCGCTCCAAGGGCCCACTGACCAAGGCAGCCCTGTCCGAGGCAACGGGATTCTCGCCGCGCAGGCTGACCGGCTTGCTCAACCAGCTCCAGGAGACGCGCGCGGTCAAGATCGGAAAGCGCGGCGTGAAGCTCGACGCCGGCGCGAAGCTGCCGGACGTGGTGGCCGCCGCCGTGGAACTAGCCGAAGCACGGCAGCGGATGGACCACTCGCGAATCGAGATGGTCCGCGGTTACGCCGAGACCGACAGCTGCCGCCGCCAATACCTGGTGGGCTACTTCGGCGAGGACCTCCCCGAGGGCTGTGGCAACTGCGACAGCTGCACGGACGCCGCTGCTGCTCGTGGCGGCGCGGATGACGACGGCGCTACAGCCCCGGATTCCAGCGACGGCTCCGAGCTGTTTCCGCTGCAGTCGGGCGTGGTCCACAAGGAATGGGGTCCAGGCCTGGTGATGCGGCATGAGGACGACGTCATCACCGTGTTGTTTGAGCAGGAGGGGTACAAGACCCTCTCCCTGCCGGCTGTGGTGGAGCACGGACTGCTCACCCGGTCCCGGGAGTGAGCTGTGACTAGCCCTCCCGCCGCAACACTGGACGAATGTTAGGAGACACGCCCTAGTACATGACGTCGAAGTCCTTGAACTCCCCGGTGGCCGGCGAGACCCGTTCCTCCACATTGGCCACGCGTCCCGGCGCTGCCGGCGAGCGCAGCCAACGCCGGAACTCAAGTACCGCCGTCTGCGGTCCCTCCGCCACGATGCCGACCGAACCGTCGTCGTTGTTCCGGACGGTGCCGGTCAGTCCGAGCTCCGCCGCTTTGCGCACGGTCCAGTACCGGAAGCCGACGGCCTGCACCGTTCCGTCCGCCCGCGCCGTCAGCCGCACCCGTTCCCCGGAATCGTCGTCCTGAAACTCAGCCATGCTCCCAATGTATCGCCCTACGCTGGAGGGACATGGGACTTTCGCCCCTTACCCGGCCATTGCCCTCAGGGCAGGCTTGTCAGGAGCACCGCGGGCCCTGTCGAAAAAACGGCATCAGCACAGTGAAGTGCCTAACCCGCCCGCGGTAGTTGCCCGAAAGGACACAAAATGGCAGGACAATTCGAGATCTTCACCGACGCCGAGTCGAACGTCCGGTTCCGCTTGCTCGCGGCGGACGGTACGGTATTGGCCATTTCCAAGGCCTACACGGACAAACGCGCCGCCGCGGACGGCATCATGGAGGTGCGCGAATGCGCCGGCACCGGCCTGATCAAGGAGACCCGCACCAACGCCTGGGGCGGGACCGGCAGGAACAGGCCCGGCGTCCCCACCCCGTCCCACCGACGCCACCGGCACTTCCCCGCAGTCTAGGCACGGACGCTGCCAGGAGCCAACCCGGCTCCTGGCAGCGAGCCTGGCCAAGGTGCGGGACATCGTCCGGGCCACGGCCTCGACGGCCAGTTTAACTAGACGCCCGGGCTGCGGGCGGCCCGGCGCAGGCGGGAGCAGCCATGGACGAACCACGGGTCCACATCAGCGGCTTCCGGATGGACTTCGGGAGCACGACGGTGATCCGGGACCTGTCCTTCGACGTTCACGCCGGCGAGACCTTCGGCTTCCTGGGCAGCAACGGGTCCGGGAAGACGACGACGATCCGTGCCCTGCTGGGGATCTACGAGCCCACCGCCGGCATCCTGCACATCAACGGACGCGAGTTCAAGCCCGAGCACGGGGACAGGCTGGGTTACCTCCCGGAGGAACGCGGCCTGTACAAGAAGGAAAAGGTCATCGACATCATGACCTACTTCGGCCGGCTCAAGGGGATGGAGAAGCGCTCGGCCCGGCGGTGGTCCCT
>JAODMA010000456.1 GCA_025464545.1 Arthrobacter sp.
GGCTACCTGCCCGGGTCCGAGGCGGAGAAGATGAACCCGTGGGCGCAGGCGGTCTTCGACACCCTGGGTGCGCTGGTCAGCCAGGAAGTCGTGGAGGAGGTGATGGACCGCGGCATGCTCGAAGTGATGCCGCTGACCCACATCCGCGGGCGATCCCTGCACGACGCGTTTGTGATCGTGGACGAGGCCCAGTCCCTGGAGAAGAACGTCCTGCTCACCGTGATGAGCCGGATCGGGCAGAACTCCAAGATCGTCCTGACCCACGACGTCGCCCAGCGCGACAACCTTCGGGTCGGACGGCACGACGGCGTGGCGGCCGTCGTCGAGACCCTCAAGGGCCACCCGCTCTTCGGCCACATCACGCTGACCCGCTCGGAGCGCTCGCCGATCGCGGCACTCGTTACGGAGCTGCTCGAAGGGGCTGAGATCTAGGGTCTACTCCACCACCGGTTCCATCCCCAGGAACTCGGCGGTGGCTTCGTGGCCTTCTACCTTGAGTTGCCAGTCGGGGCG
Source organism: Arthrobacter sp. (assembly GCA_025464545.1). GTDB lineage: Bacteria > Actinomycetota > Actinomycetes > Actinomycetales > Micrococcaceae > Arthrobacter. Next base: position 514 of record JAODMA010000456.1, read on the forward strand.
CTTGAAGGTGGCGGGGGTGAGGCGGACCTTTTGGACGTCCTGGGCTTTGCCGCCCCAGGAGGCTCTGGTGACTCCGTTGAGTTCGTAGCCGAGGGAGCGGGAGACGCCGAGGGACTGTTGGTTCCAGACGGCGGCTTCCGATTCGGCGGCGTCGGCGCCAAGCCAGTCGAAGGCGTAGAGGGCGACGGCGGCGCGCATCTCCTTTCCGAAGCCCTGGCCCTGCACGCTCCGGCGGAGCCATGAGCCGGTGCCGACGGTCTTCAGGGCGGGGAAGTCCTTGGCCGAAATGTCCTGGCAGCCGATGAAGTCCCCCTCGTGCCAGATTCCCAGCAGCAGGGTCCATTCCTCGGGCGACATGTTTCCCCGGCACCGCCAGTACCAGCGTGCCATGTTGGGCCCGAGCTCCCCAGCGGGCATTTCGGCCCAGGGCTGGCTGAAGGGGCTGCGGCCGGGCTCGTGGATTCCGCTCAGGGCCGCCTGCACCGCAGCGGGGATCTCCTCGTCGCGGATGGGACGCAGGGTAAGGCGGGGTGTGGCCAGGGTGAGGCCGAAGGGTGGCCAGTAGGAGGCGAGCTCAGTCATCCCGGAAGCCTAGCCGCAGGGACATGCGTCGGCCAGTCATACGCCCGGCGACACGTCCCAGCTGATGTGCCGGCGGACGTCGGTGAGGTTCATGGACTCGGCCAGGAACAGATCATCCAGCATGTACTCGTCCACGGCCAGGATCCGCATCCAGTGGCCATAGCTGTCCGTGCCGCCCTCAAGCCAGCGACTGGCGACGCAGACGCCGGTCCCGGCGTCGATCCGCACGAGGGTGCGGCCGGGCCGGCACAGCGGCGCGTCCGGGTACGCCGGGCGGTAGCCGGCGTTGGGCGACACAGTGGCTTCCAGCGCGGGGCGGCCCTCATGGTCGACCTCCGAGATGGCGCCGATTTCCACCGCATTGGAGTTGGGGAATTCCAGCGGAACGGGAGCGTTGCCGGCCAGCTCCACGGGATCCAGCGCGGCACCGAATCTGCCGTTCCCGAAGCAGGGCTCACCGTAGGCCGCTTCCGGGCGGCGCCGGACCAGGCCGCCGTCGTCGTAAACCGGTGTGACCAGCTGCGGAGGCAGCAGCCACGACTTCCTGGTGGAACTGACGTAGAAGCCGTCGCGGGAATCATTGATCCCCGTGGTGCTGTGGAGGACGAGTCGCTCGGCGGTCTCGAGCCGCAGGGCGCCGGGCCGGCGCAGCCACGCGCGCACCAGGTCCGGAGCGCTGGCAGCAGCGTCGTTGGCCGGGTCCGCGCCCGGGCTCGTGACGGGCCGGTCCAGGTACTCGAAGCGCAGCGATTGCCACTTCCAGGGCGAGGAACGGCACAGGTTGCGGAAGGCGGCCGCCTGTTCCGCCGGGCCTCCGGGCGTGCGTGGCCCGCGGCGGTTCCTGCTGTCCCATGCGGCCATATCCACAGTGTACGCGCGGGCCCGGGCAGGGCCGGGCGAATATCCAGTAGCATCCGAGGGTGATCCAACGACTCCGCGACCTGGGCGAAGTGACGCCGCCGGCCTTTTGGTTAGTGCTGCTGGCCTGCGCCTACTTTGCCGTGATGGCCGTGCGTCTGACCGTGATCGACGTCCGGCACCACCGGCTTCCGGACCGGATTGTTTTCCCTTCCTATGCAGTGGCCGGGGTGCTTCTGCTGGGCGCCGTGGCGATCCACGCTGTTGCGGGCGCCCCGGCCGCGGTCTCTGTGCCCGACGGCGACGCCGGTCTCTTCGGCGTGCCCGGCCTGCGCGTCGTGGCCGCGGGTGCGGCGCTGTGGCTCTTCTACTTCCTGCTGAGGGCCCTCTACCCGCCGGGTATGGGCTTCGGCGACGTCAAGCTCGCAGGCGTCCTCGGCATGTACCTCGGGTTCCTCGGCTGGCCGCACGTCCTGGCCGGGACCTTCGCCGCTTTTCTCTTGGGCGGGCTGTGGAGCCTGGGCCTGCTGGTCTTGCGGCGCGGCACCCTGAAATCGAGCATCCCGTTCGGGCCGTTCATGCTCGCCGGCACGGCCGCAGCCATGATGGTGCCGGCGTAACGACCTCCCCTGGTTCGTCGCACGCCGGGTAAACCTCCGGTTAGGCTGGCGTCATGGCTACCCCCGACTTCATTCTCAAGCTGCGCGAAAGGATCGGCCACGACACGCTCTGGATTCCGGCAGTCCGGGGCGTCGTCTTCGACGACGCCGGGCGGGTGCTGCTCGGCCAGCGTGCGGACAACGGGCGCTGGGGTCTGATCGCCGGCATCCTGGAACCAGGCGAGGAGCCGGCCCCGGGGCTGTTGCGTGAAATCCAGGAGGAGACCGGGGTGGTCGCGGCCGCCGAACGTCTCGTGGCGGTGGACGGCACGGGCCACGTGACCTATCCGAACGGGGACGTCTGTCAGTTCCTGACGCTGGTGTTCCGCTGCCGGTATGTTTCGGGCGAGGCGAGAGTGAACGACGACGAGTCCCTCGCCGTGGGATGGTTCCGGTCGGAGGATTTCCCGGAACTCATGCCCGGGCACCTCGATGGCATCGAGCGGGCCGCGCAAGCCGACGGGGCCGCGCACTTTCAGCGCTGACCGTACTGGACCGATATCCGAAGGAATCTCATGGTTCCACAATTGAGACGTCGGATCTGGTCGGTCGTCTGGCTTGTCGTGGTGATGCAGGAGAGTGGCCCTGGATTTTAGACTGTCCAGATGGAAGCTACGGTCAGCGAAGTGCCTGTGCATTACGCCGAGTACGGCAGCGGCACGCCGGTTCTCGCTCTGCACGGGGCTGGTGTGGATCACAGAGAGATCGCCGGTGCTCTTGAACCGATCCTAAGCAACGTGCCTGGCTTTCGGCGCCTGTATCCGGACCTGCCGGGGATGGGCCGCACTCCTGCACCCGGGACGATCACGAGCAACGATGACGTCCTGGACATTCTCCTGGGCCTTATCGACACCATCATTGGTGATGAACCGTTTCTCGTCATTGGTCAGTCTTACGGTGGGTACCTAGCCCGTGCGATTGCCAATCGGAGACCTGATCAGGCTGTGGGGCTGGCGCTCATCTGCCCGGTTGGCGCGCATACGCGTGACGTGCCTGAGCACGAGGTCCTTGTGTCGTCAGCCGATCTGACCGGCGAACTGGACTCGGATCTCGAGGCTACCTACCGTAGCTACTTCATTGTGCAGACGACTGAAACTCTGCGCCAGTTCCAGGAGCATGTGGCTCCTGCAACGTCACTCGTTGACGAGTCGAGCCTGATGCGAATCTTTTCGCACTGGGAGCTAAGGGATCGGCCGGAAGCCGCGAAAGCCTATCCGCATCCAACGTTGGTCCTGGCCGGGAGGCAGGACGCCACGGCCGGGCACACAGGAGCGTGGGAGCTGATCGAGCACTACCCTCGCGCTACCTTTGCCGTACTCGATCGCGCCGGCCACGCTCTGCTACACGAGCAACCCGACCTCGCTCAGGCCCTTGTTGCCGAATGGCTCACGCGCGTTCGTGAGCGCTTGACGACATGAAAAAGTCGCCTGCGGTGCGCGGACGTTAGGTCCGTGACGCGGGGCGGCTTTTCGGGGTTCGAGAGCTGGAACGGCCACGGAAAACTACCCTGCCACAACATGAAGACGCCGCAACCAGAAGGGTTGCGGCGTCCTCAGACCGTTGTCGACGGTGTGGCTAGCGGCGCAGGCCGCTGAGTTCGTCGTCCGTACGTGCCGCAATGTCAGCGTTGGCTGCGGCCGCTGCACCTGGCGCAGCGGGCGCGCCGAGGCTGCGTTCGGCTTCGAGGCGCTCGGCCTCCTCACCGCCCACGGCCTCGCCGCGCGCCACCATACCCGCGGTGTCAGAGAGCGGGATCTGCTTCAGGGTGAGCGCGAGGACCAGGGCAATGCCAAGGAAAGGCAGCAGGTACCAGAACACGGGAGCAAGCGAATCCGCGTAGGCGTTGACGATCGCGGACTTAAGCTGGTCCGGGAGCTGATTCAGCGCCTGAGGATCCAGGGTGCGGGTGGACTGGGAGGCCTGCTCCGCCGAGGCGCCGGCACCGGTGAACGCGTTAGTCAGGGACTCGGAGAGACGGGTGGTGAAGATGGAGCCGAAGACCGCGACGCCGAGCGAGGCGCCCACTTCGCGGAAGTAGTTGTTGGTGCTGGTTGCCGTGCCGATCTGGTCCGCCGGCACGGAGTTCTGCACCACCAAAACGATCACCTGCATGATGGAGCCCAGTCCGGCGCCGAACACGAACAGCTGGACGCAAATGACCCAAATCGGGGTGTCGGCCGTCAGGGTCGTCAGCCAGAGCATGGCGCCCATGGTGAGGGCGGCGCCCATGATGGGGAACAGCTTGTATTTACCGGTCTTGGAGATCCGGATTCCGGAATAGATGGCCATGCCCATGAGGCCAGCCATCATGGGCAGCATCAGCAGCCCCGATTCGGCGGCCGAGGTGCCGGAGGACATCTGCAGGAACGTGGGGACGAACGCGATCGCGGCAAACATGCCCAGGCCCAAGGTGAAGCCGATGGCGGTCGAATTCACGAAGATCCGGTTTTTGAACAGGCTCAGCGGAATGATCGGGTCCTCGGCCCGGCGCTCGACCATAACGAAGGCGACGGCGGCCAGAACCATGCCGGCGCCGAAAGCCCAGGTCAGAGGCGAATCCCAGCCCTCATCCTTCTTGCCGCCGAAATCGGTGAAGAAGATCAGGCAGGTGGTGGCGACAGAAAGGAGCACCACGCCCAGGATGTCGATGCGCTTCTCGGCCTTCTTGTTCGGCAGCGTCAGGGTGAACCAGGCGATCGCGAAGGCCGCGATACCGATCGGGATGTTGATGTAGAAGGCCCATTCCCAGGTCAGGTGGTCCACGAAAAAGCCGCCCAGCAGGGGACCCGCGACGGCCGAGAGACCGAAAATGGCACCCAGCGGGCCCATGTACTTGCCCCGGTCCTTCGCCGGAACGATGTCCGCGATGATGGCCTGAGACAGGATCATCAGGCCGCCGCCGCCGAGGCCCTGCATGGCGCGGAAGATGACGAAGCCCCAGAAATCCGTGGCGAGGGCGCAGCCAACTGAGGCGAGCGTGAAGAGGCCAATGGCGACGAGGAACAGGTTCCGGCGTCCCAGGATGTCGCCGAACTTGCCGTAGATCGGCATCACGATGGTGGTGGCCAGCAGGTACGCGGTGGTAATCCAGGCTTGGTGCTCGACGCCGCCCAGCTTGCCCACAATGGTCGGCATCGCAGTGGACACGATGGTCTGGTCAAGGCTGGAGAGCAGCATGCCGGCGATCAGCGCGGAGAAGATTATCCAGATGCGTTTCTGGGTCAGCAGCAGTGGCTCGGCTGCCGGCCGGGTGGTGAGAGCGGTGCTCATTGCGGTCCTTCGGAGGGGTTCGACGGAAGATTCAAGGGGAGGGAAAACAATGTGCGGGCGGCTTCAACGTTCTCGAGCAGCATGTCCTTGTAGGACCGCGTGTTGCCCGCGGAAAAGTAGTCGGCGCTAGTCTTCCTGGCAACGTTGCCCAGGAGGGTCACCGCCATCCGCACTACGGGGTGGTCACTCGGGACACCCTCCCGGGCGGCGAGCATTCGGGCGAATTCGGCCTCGCGCACTTCGGACGCGCCGATGATCCGCAGCATCAACTGGGGTTCTTTCTGGATGACGCCGATCAGCTGACGGGTCTCTTCTTCGGAAGAGCTCATCTGTTCGGACAGCTCGAGGGAGAGCTGTACCAGATCGGAGAGCATCGAGGTGGAGATGGTGCCAGCCGGTGAGCCCGCACCCCCTTCGACGAAGCGGGTGACGATCTCTTCCGGAAAATCATCGTCGACATGGCCGACGATCGCGTCTTCCTTCGAGGGGAAGTAGTTGAAGAAGGTCCGGCGCGAGATGTCCGCCTGGTCGCAGACTTCCTCGACGGTATAGCCATTGAGGCCCCGCTCGGCAGTCAGCGAGCGGGCGATGGCGGTGATGGCCGCTCGGGTAGCGGCGCGTTTGCGCTCGCGGAGACCGCCCTCGATATTTGCACTGTTGCTCACAAAGTAAATATTTGCACTTATCGGCCGTAAGTGCAAAATATGGCGATC
>JAODMA010000464.1 GCA_025464545.1 Arthrobacter sp.
GCCAGCCGGTGTCCTCGCCGAACGCAATGAGCTCCGCCACATCGGCCACGGCGGCCCAGCGCGGGTTGGGCAGTTCCAGCCGGTCGATGGCGGCGCGCATCACCAGCTTGTCCTGGGCGTTGACCAGTGCATCCGGGCCCGGGTGGACGTTCACTCCAGCCCGGATCAGGGCGCGCAAATGCTCCGTGGGGACGTGCTCATGGTCGAACGTCAGGACGTCCACGCCCCGGGAAAACTCGAGGAGATGGTCCAGGTCGGTGTAGTCACCGACCGGGGCGTTGGCCACGGCCGAGACCGCCGAGACGTCCTCACCTTCGGCAAGGACGTGGAGCTCGAAGCCCAGGGCAGTAGCTGCCGGGGCCATCATTCGGGCCAGTTGGCCGCCGCCAACAACACCGATTACAGGAAAAGTCACATCTCCCAGCCTACCGAAAACCACACCATAACCCCGACTCTGCGGCGGTGCAGGCACGTGGGGCGCAGAATTCCGCCGCATTCCAGCCGGGCTCCTGCGGGCGCCCGGCGTTCCTGGGACCGCCCGCAGGAGCCCAGGAAGCGCCAGCGCGGGGCGCGTGCCCGGCAATCGGCGCTAAAATGGGCCGTTGGCCCAAAGGCCGACAGTTCTGAGCAGGCCACGGAGGGTCATGAATACTACACTTACTGAGCGCATGCGCGGGCTGGCCTCGCTGTTCTGGCGCGAAGTGGCCAAGTTCGGTGCCGTAGGCGGTATTGCGTTCGTCATCGACAACGGCCTGACGTACTACCTGATGCACGGGCCGATGACCGACAGCGAGGCCAAGGCGCGCTTCGTCGGCGCCAGCGTCGCCACCATCTTCTCCTGGATTGCCAACCGCTTCTGGACCTTCCGCCACCGCCGCCAGGACAACGTGGTGCGCGAGTTCCTGATGTTCATCCTCATCAACGGCATCGGCATCGGCATTTCCACCGGATTCACCGCGCTCGCCAAGTACGGGTTCGGCGTCACGGACAAGAACATGCTCTTCACCGCCGGCATCGCGGGCATCCTCGTGGCGACCGTGGTGCGGTTCTTCGCTTACCGCTTCCTGGTGTTCAACAAGGAACTCGACGAAGAGCCGGAGTTCTCCCACGACCACGAAATCCTCGAGCGGCACCCGCACACCGCCAGCGGCGTCCGGGTACCGGAGCCGTCGGTCAAGGACCCGGAGCTGCCCGGACACCAGTCCTAGGCGCGCCGGCGCTAGGGAAGGTCGACCCGTTCTGCGCTGAGCAGCTTGTCCGTCACCTCGACGTCGGGGTGCACCAGCACCACCGAACCGTCGTGCTTCCAGGCGCCCAGCGAGCGGGCCAGGGCTGCCTCAAGGCCGTCCCCGGCGGGTACCAACAGCCGCTGCGCTTCATCCTGCGGCGCCGCGAACCCGTCCAGCAGCCCGGCGTGCGTGTGCGCTGTCCCTGCCGTGGTCAGCAGGGCCGGGCGGGTTGCTTCGGGCTCGACGTGCGGCAGAAAGACGTCACCATGGGACCGGACTTCCGCGGCGTAGTCGACGGCGCCGCCGGGCAGCTCGCCCGGCCAGCGCATGGCCAAGGCGGGCAGCGCGACCGCCAGGACGGCGTCGAACGCCCCCTGGGCGATGGCGGGGCCCGGATCGGCGGTGGCCACCAGTTCCGCTTCCCCCGCATCAAGCACCAGTTCCATTCCCAGTTGCCACGCCGCGAGGGCGAGGATCAGCGACTTCCAGTGTGCCGGCAGGTCCAGCCGGAGCCGCGTCCCGGGCTCGGCGTCGAGCTCGTCCTGCAGCAGGTTGCTGGTTTTCGCCACCCAGTTGTCCAGAACCCGGCCGGAGAGCTCCACGCGCTCGCCTTCGGGCCCGTACCAGGTGAGCCGCGGCGAGGTGGCCTGGCCGGAACGCAGGGCTGTCATCAAATCGAATGCCGGGATGCTCATGACCTCATCTTGCCACGGCACTCCACCCGCGTTGCCGGCAAGTGTGATCTCCGTCATAGCATCGGCGGGCGCTCCGCTTCCATTGCCGGAGGCCGAGCCGGAACATCCCCGGGATTTCGGCAAAAACCTCCAAAAGTACTCAGTACCCTGATAAATTCGATATCCCCCGCGCCGGTGCGGGACAAATCCCGGGCGTGGCGTGCCCCGGCAACTGGTCCCAAGTTGATTATTATTCCCGCCGTGGCTTGACTCCCGGATACTTACACGCGTGTAATTAGGTATCGAAGGCCAATGCGCAGAAACCGGAACACATCCGGGTGTCCTAGGGACAGGCAGGGGCTGCAAAATCAGGAGGGAAACGCCATGGGGCTAGCAGAGCGTATCCATGAAGATGCCGTCGTTGCCGGCCAGGCCACGGCGAAATACCGTTCGCGCGGAGTGCCGAGTGACTGGTACGTCGATCCGGCCGACCCGGACGCAGCAGACCGCTACAACGAACACACCAGAGACTCACTCCAGGACCAGGCCACGGCCTTCCTTGCGGCGCACGACGAACTTCTGGCCGGCAGTCCGGACCAGGACAACGATCTGCACGACCCGCCGATGGAATTGCAGACCCTCCACGCTGGAACCACCGCGCAGCCGGTCTGGATCGGATTGCCGTCCCAGCAGGACTTCGACGATGAAGGTGAGCTCGGCTGGCAGACGGATGCGCTCTGCGCGCAGACGGACCCGGAGGCGTTCTTCCCCGAGAAGGGCGGCTCCACCCGCGACGCCAAGAAGGTCTGCTGCTCATGCAATGTTCGTTCGCAGTGCCTCGAGTACGCCCTGTCCAACGACGAGCGTTTCGGGATCTGGGGCGGCCTCTCCGAGCGGGAGCGCCGCCGGCTTAGGAAGCGAGCAGTCTAATTCTTCAGGAAGTACGAGTCACCGCCGTCGTGGTCTCCCACGACGGCGGCGACTTCCTCCCCAGGACCCTGGCGGCGCTGGCGGGCCAGACCCGACCAGCGGATGCTGTTGTCGGCGTCGACGCCGGATCCCGTGACCACTCCGCAGCTCTCCTGGAACAGGCGTTCGGCAAGGACAACGTCACACACTTTGAGCAGGCCCGCAGCGGCATGGGCGCCGCCGTGGCGGCCGGGCTCAGCGCCCTTGCGCCGTGGCACGCGGAAAGCGGGGCCTCACCGGACGGCGGCGCCGCCCACCAGCCCCGCACCGACTGGATCTGGCTGCTGCACGACGACGCCGCGCCGGCCCCCGAGGCCCTAGCCGAGCTGCTGCACGCCGTGGAACGGGCCCCGTCGGTTACCGTGGCGGGCTGCAAACAGCTGGACTGGCATACCGAACGCCGCCTGATCGACGTCGGACTGTCCACCAGCCGCTGGGCCGAACGGCTCACCCTGATCGAAGCTGACGAACTGGACCAGGGTCAGTACGACGGCCGCAGTGACACTTTCGCCGTCAATTCCGCCGGCATGCTCGTCCGCCGGGATGTCTGGGAAGATCTCGGCGGTTTTGACCCCGCCCTTCCCGGCAGCGGCGACGACGTCGACTTCTGCTGGCGCAACCGCCTGGCCGGACACCGCGTGGTGGTGGTCCCCACCGCCAGAATGTTTCACGTTTCGCACCGCCCCCACGCGCTGGGCAACGCGAAGTCAGCCCGCAAGGCCCAGGTCTATCTGCGGCTCAAGCACGCGGCCGGCTGGCAGGTCCCGCTGCACGCGGCAGGCGCCCTCCTGGGAAGCCTGTTCAAACTTGTCCTGAGCATCGCCGTCAAGGACCCGGGCCACGGCTTCTCCCAGCTGCTGGCCACTTTCGTTGCACTCGGACGCCCCGCTGCGGTGGTACGCGGCCGCCGCAACGCCACCAGAACCCGCCGCATCCGCCGCTCCGTGATCAAGGGGCTCCAGACACCGCGGCGCGAGGTCTGGGCCCACCGTCGCTCCCTGATGGAAGCCCTGGGCGCGGACGACGCGGATGAGGGCCTTACCAGCCGTGAGCTAACCGATCAACCCAGCGGGGACTCAGCGCATGACTTCGCTGCCCTCGCCACCTCCGAGCGCGGCTGGGTGGGCAACGGCGCGCTGCTCGCAGCCCTGGTCACCACGGCCGTATCCCTGCTCGGCCTGCTCAACGTGTTCCGGGCCGACGCGGTCTCGGGCGGTGCGCTGATTCCGGTCTCGCTCCGGCTGGCCGAGATCTGGACCCACGCCTCC
>JAODMA010000503.1 GCA_025464545.1 Arthrobacter sp.
ACCAGCCGGGACAGCGTGTCATGGACAAAGCCCCACCGGGCGCCGTCGGGCAGCACCGCGCCGGTGACGTTGCCGAGCTCGTCGAACACCCGCTCAATGGCCCGGCCCAACGGGTCGACAGTTCGGACCAGTTCACCATTGACGGTGTATTCGAGTTCGGTCCGCCCGCCGTCCGGGGCGACGAACGCCGTCGTCCGACCTGCCGAATCGTGCTCGAATGCCCAGACGGCGCCGTCCGGGTCCTCCCGCCGCACCAGCACGCCCGCGCCGTCATAGACGAAACGGGTCTCGGCGCCGGACGGGCTGAGCGCTGCAACCGGGCGGCCCGCATGGTCACGGACGATCCTCGCGATGTCCCCGGCCGCGTTCCGGGTCGAGACCAGGTCCCCGAACTCGTCGTACTCAAAGCCGACCGTCACCCCGGCGGGGTCATCCACCCGGGCCAGCTGCCCGTTCCGCCACTGAAGCTCGGTGCGCCCGCCCAGCGGGTCCAGGATTACCGAGGGGTCCCGCGACACCTCATCGGCATACTCATACGAGACGACCGACCCGGACTCCGTCACCAGGGTGGTGATGCGGTCCTGCTCATCCCAGCCGTACGTGAGGTCCGCACCTTCCGGGGTGACGGTCCGGATTTTCCGGCCCCGCCCGTCGTAGGCATTCACCGTGACGGACCCGTCGCGCTCCGTGAAGGACACCAGGTTTCCGTGGCCGTCATACGCCATGGACTGACGCTGATCATGGGAATCGAGCACGCCGACCAGGCGGCCCTTCGCATCGGCAATCCATGAATTCGAGCGGGTGCCGTCCTCATCCGAAACGACGGTGACGCGGCCCGGCAGATACGCGAACCTGGTCCGGCGCCCGTGCTGGGTCACCTGCAGCACAACCCTGCCGTGTTCGTCATAGGTGTTCTCTGCTTCAAGGACACCCGCAGCCGAGAACACGGCCTCAATCAGGCCCTGCTCATTCCACCGGTACGTGCGCGCCCCAAGTTCGGTTGCCACAGTCGTCAGCCTGCCGGCGGAGTCGTATTCGTACTCGGCGCGGCGCCCATCCGAGGCCCGCACCACGGCAACGAGCCCGTTCACGTACTCGACGTCAAGGAAACGGCCCCGCACATGCGCCAGCCGGCTCACCAGTCCGGGACTGCCGGCGTCGGCTGGTCCTTCCCGGAGGATGGACACCGTCCGGCCGGGCCCTGACCCGGCACCGAGCCACACGCCGGCCAGGCTATAAGCCCACCATGCGCCCTGGTTGTCCCGGACCACCAGGAGCTCGACCGTACCGTCAGGCAGGGAGCTCAACTCCATGAGGTCAGCCGTGTTGGCGGGTTCGCGGGCGAGCCAGTAATTCTCTCCTACACCCCTGCCCCAGCCGGCGCCCTCCCGGGGGAAGTCCACAGCCCGGCCATCGGCCATCACCCACCGGCAGCCCTCATCCGAGAGCACCAGAGACTGGTCCAGGACGGACGCCCAGCCAGGGCCGAACACCCCGTTCCGGTCCAACCCCGAACCCAACGAGTTGTACATCCGCGACAGCACCACATTTGAGGCAACCCCGGCAAACCCCAGATCCGATTCGGGCTCAATGAAATTGCCCGTGGCGGTATTCACGGGATCATTGGCATACCCGCTGGTCGGCATAGCACCGGCCGCCGTGGGCGGATCGATCGCCAACGAGGACCGGGCAGCACTCACGCCCGCCGCTGCGAGCGCCTCGTTCACCGCTGCGTCCGAAACACTCGACACTGCCCCCTCACCGCCGGCGGCCGCAAACGCATCCGCGACAGTCACCGCCCACTTCGCGTCGTTCTCGTTCGCCTGCAAGTACCGCCGGTACGCGCTGATCACTCCGGACGCGTCGATTGAACCCCAGTAGCAAGCAGACGCGAACGAGGACATTTGCCCGTCCAACGAGCCCGGCTCGGCCGCCAAACCGTCGTCCAGGCCCCGCGACCCTGCCGCGAAGGACCGCAGATCAGCCGGCCGCGCCGAGGACGTCCCGCCCCCATACCCGCCGCCGGGCGCCGGGGTTTCCCGTGAGCCCAGGGCCGCCGAGGCCGGAGCAAACGACGGGGCCGGACCCGGATCCGCGTTCGGCCGCGCTTCCTCGCCGCCAAACCAATCTGTGAATTGCTCCCACGCATTGCGGTCGTTGTGCTCCCGGACCCACTCGTTGTTCTTCTCGCGCCGGGCGTCCTCTTCATGCCCGGCCTCCAACATCTGGCCCACGTAACCGGCCACCGTCCGCAATGCCGAGGCGAGGGCCTCCGCGTCCCCCGCCGCCGTTACTGCGTTCGCCGCGAACAGGTCCGAGAAGTGTCCCTTGAAGTCCGTCTTCGCCGTTGAAACATACGAAGCCCGCGACCCCGCCTGCGCCTCAACCCGCGACGCCGCCGATTCAAACACCGACTGCACCGCCCCGGCCACGGCGTAACTGAACCGCCCACCATCAGAAGCATCTGAAGCCGGCAACATCGGCATCTCAACGAACTCGGTCACAACCAAGGCCCCCCACTGGACAAGAACTGGAACAAGAAGAACAACAATGAAC
>JAODMA010000019.1 GCA_025464545.1 Arthrobacter sp.
CGCAGCTCGGCATTCCATTGCAGCTGGCCGTACTCGAAGACCAGTTCGAGGTGGACCCCGACGTAGCCCTCACCCGCGGGAGGGAGCCGCTGCCGTTCTTCGCGATGCTGAACCCGTCCTACCGCCCGCTTGGTTCCTCGACCGTGGCGTTCTACGAAGGATGCCTGTCCCTGAACGGCCTCCAGGCCGTTGTCTCCCGGCCCGAGTCGGTCCGGCTTGATTTCACCGGGCCGGACGGAAGCCGTCAAGAGCGGGACTTCAGCGGCTGGCAGGCCCGGATTGTCCAGCATGAAACAGACCATCTGCATGGCATCCTGTACCTGGACCGGGCAGAGCTCCGTTCCATCACCAACAATGCCGAATACTCAGCCCGCTGGGCCCAGCCGGACATCAACCTCGCCCGGCAGGAACTCGGCTTCCTGCCGGATCTGCCCACTCCCTGAGGAGTCCGCCGCCCTAGGATGGACAGTATGTTCCCCGACTCCGTTGCCTCCCTGCTGTGCCCGGTGTGCCGAAGCGCCCTGGGGCCGGGCGGAGGCTCGAGCCGAACTCTTGCCTGCCCCGCGGGCCACAGTTTCGATGCTGCCAAACAGGGGTACTTTAATTTCCTGGTCGGCAAGGGAACGGTCTTTGAAGCCGACGCTGCCGATATGGTGGCGGCCCGCTTTGAATTCCTCTCGGCGGGGCACTACCGGCCGCTCGCCGACGCCGTGGCTGAGCTCTGCGCCCCGGCACTGATGGCGCAGCCGATCGCCGGCATCGCATCCGTGGCCGCGGTGCTCGACGCCGGGACCGGGACCGGGCACTATCTCCGGGCCCTGCTGGACCGGACAGCTCCGAAGGGCAGTGCGCCCGCCGGGAGGCCTGTGGCGGCAATCGGACTGGACATCTCGAAGTTTGCGCTCCGCCGGGCGGCGAAGCTGAATCCCGAGGCGGTGAACCTGGTCAGCGATGTGTGGCAGCCTCTGCCGGTCGCGGACGGTGCCGTCGACGTCGTCACGGTGATCTTCGCGCCCCGCAACGCGGCCGAATTCGCCCGGGTGCTCCGGCCGGGCGGCCGCCTGGTGGTTGTCACACCCCGGCCGGGCCACCTTGCGGAGGTCGCCGGTCAGGCCGGCATGCTGGGGATCGAACCGGCGAAGGAGGAACGGCTTGCGGCCTCCTTGGCCGGTTACTTTTCCGTGCTCAGCGGCCGGGACCTTGACCTGGATCTGGCCCTCTCCCCCGCCGACGTCGCGAGGCTGGCACTGATGGGTCCGGCCGGACACCATCTGGACCGCGGCGCTCTCGATTCCTTGGTGGCTGCTCTTCCGCCGGTATCCGCCGTGTCCGCCCGGTTCCGGATCAGCGTCTTCGAACCACGTTCCTGAACCTGCTGCGCTCTCCGCCCGCTCCCGCCAAGGTAACGACTTGGCCACGTTGCCGAACTGTTTTCCGCGGCCCTCCAACGCTCGCGGCCTTCGGCTTAGGATGGAAGCAAAGTTACTGAGGGTTTGCGCTGGCAGATCCCGGGGCGAAGGGGGAACGAATGTTCGATTGGCTGGCCGAAAACTGGTGGGCGTTGTGGCTCACGGGCTTCCTGGCATTCGCCGTGGTGGAGATGATCACTCTCGACCTCTTCTTTATCATGCTCGGTGGCGGCGCCCTGGCCGGGCTGCTGGCCGACTTCGCCGGAGCGGACCTCTGGCTTCAGATCGTCGCCTTTTGCGTCGTCTCCCTCCTGATGATCGGCTTCGTGCGCCCGGTCGCCCTCAAGCATCTCCATCGGGGGCCGGCAGAGCAGCGCAGCAACATCGAACGCCTGATCGGCGAATCCGCCCTGGTCATGGAACCCGTCACTGAGAGTGGCGGACTCGTCAAGATCGGCGGAGACGTGTGGAGCGCACGCTCCGAAGCCGGAGTCCTCGCACCCGGCCAGCACGCCGTCGTCAGCGCCATCGAGGGCGCAACCGCCGTCGTGGCCCCGCAACCGGAAGCGGCAAACCCTTCGACCCGCCCCCACGAGGCGTCCCGCTAGCGGGAAACGATTTCCCGCCGCCACGAGCGGCAGGACATACGCGGCAGCTAACCGGCCGCTGACATAGCAGGACCACATTACTGGGGAAAAGGTGAAGTATGGATATCGCAGTCGCAATTGTGCTGCTGGTACTCGTTGCGTTCGTAATTATTGTGCTGGTGCGCTCGGTGCGGATTGTCCCGCAGGCCCGGGCCGGTGTGGTCGAACGGCTCGGCAAATACCAGCGCACCCTCAACCCCGGCCTCACCATCCTGATCCCCTTTGTGGACCGCTTGCTCCCGCTGCTGGACCTGCGCGAACAGGTAGTCTCCTTCCCGCCGCAGCCGGTGATCACCGAAGACAACCTGGTGGTCTCGATCGACACGGTGGTCTACTTCCAGGTCACGGACGCCCGCGCCGCGACGTATGAGATCGCAAACTACATCCAGGCAGTCGAGCAGCTCACCACGACCACGCTCCGCAACGTCGTCGGCGGCCTGAACCTCGAAGAGGCGCTCACTTCGCGTGACCAGATCAACGGCCAGCTCCGCGGCGTGCTTGATGAAGCCACGGGCCGCTGGGGCATCCGCGTCTCCCGCGTGGAGCTCAAGGCGATCGATCCGCCCCACTCGATCCAGGATTCGATGGAGAAGCAGATGCGCGCCGAGCGTGACCGGCGCGCCGCCATCCTCACCGCCGAAGGCACCAAACAATCAGCCATCCTTACCGCGGAAGGCCAGCGCCAGTCCTCCATCCTGAAGGCCGAGGGCGACGCGAAGGCGGCGATCCTGCGGGCGGACGGCGAGGCCCAGGCGATCCAGAAGGTGTTCGACGCCATCCACAAGGGGAACCCGGACAACAAGCTCCTTGCCTACCAGTACCTGCAGACCCTCCCGAAGATCGCCGAGGGCTCCTCGAACAAGCTCTGGATCATTCCGAGTGAAGTCGGCGAAGCCTTGAAGGGAATCGGCACCGCCCTGGGCGGCGCGGTTTCCGGCCAGGCGTCCGATGGCCTGTTCGGCCCGGATGCGGACGGCAGGGCACCCGCGGCGCCGGCAGCGGGGGCAGTGGGCACGGAGGCTGTCGCTCCGTCCGCCGGTCCCACTCCACCGGCGCGTCCGCCGAGCTAGGCGCCCGCCGGGCCACGACGTATGAGGTAAACAGGGAGGCATCCGCCAGGGCGGGTGCCTCCATCCTTGGCTGCGCCGTTTCAACGGCTACGCGTTTCAACGGCTACGCGGCGAGTTGATGGCCAGCGGGCGGCGGCAGGGCTTTACCGGACCCGTGTCGTTCCCGTATACTTGAATATTTGTCCGGCTGGTTCAGCCCGTCGGAACAATTACGCTTCGCAAAGCGTTGAATCCAGTGACGATTTATCCGGTCTTTGTCCAGTGGTTGTCAACTTAAAGCAACGTGATGCACACAGTAGTCCGGCGAGGCCCTACGGCCCCCGGATCACGCAGGGCACGACCCTGTGAACCGAATAGAGGGAGAAAAGATGAGCGATCGCAGCCTGCGGGGTATGCGCCTTGGCGCACAGAGCATGGAGACCGAATCCGGCGTCGAACCGGCTCCGCGCCAGCGGGT
>JAODMA010000159.1 GCA_025464545.1 Arthrobacter sp.
GACAGCCAGCGCTCCCCCGGCTCCCTAGGGCGGGCTCAGTCCGTCAGGGAGTGGGCTCTTCCACCGTCCGAGACTGCCATTCCTCCGCCAGGACGGCGTACACACCAGTTCCGTGGCCCACGGCTGAGTTCCGTCACCGGCTGACCGAAGCACCCACGACGGCGGCCGTCGCCTCGGCGATCGCGCGTTCCTCGTCGGTGGGCACCACGAGGACCGGCAGGCCCGAGCCGGGCGTGGAAATCATTCGCGGCTCCTTGGAGCGCTGCCCGTTCAGGCCCGCGTCGAGCTCCACGCCCAGGGCGCCGAGCCGCTCCGCGACGAGGGCGCGGAACTGGTGCGAGTTCTCGCCGATCCCGGCGGTGAAGACGAGGGCTTTCGCCCCGCCGACCGCCACGTGGTAGCCGCCGATGTACTTCGCCAGCCGGTAGGAGGCGACGGCGAGGGCCATGGCTGCCTTGGCGTCACCGGCTTCCGCCGCCTCGACTACGGAGCGCATGTCATTGTTGCCGGCCAGGCCCTTCAGTCCGGACTGCCGGTTGAGCATGGAATCAAGGTCCTCCGGAGACCAGCCGGCCCGCGCGAGGAACACGAGGATGGAGGGATCCAGGTCTCCCGAGCGGGTGCCCATCACGAGGCCCTCCAGCGGGGTGAAGCCCATCGACGTGTCGACTGATTCGCCGCCGCGGATCGCGGTGACGGACGCGCCGTTGCCGAGGTGGGCAATCACGGCGTCGAACTCCTCGATCGGGACATCCAGCAGCGCCGCAGCCCGGTGCGCCACATATTCGTGCGACGTGCCATGGAATCCGTAACGGCGGATGCCATGGTTGGTGTACAGCGCGTCCGGCACTGCGTAGCGCCAGGCATGCTCGGGCAGGGTGCGGTGGAAGGCGGTGTCGAACACGGCGACCTGGGGCAGGTCCGGCCACTTCTTCGAGATCGCGCGGATCCCGAGCACGTTGGCGGGGTTGTGCAGCGGCGCAAGCGGATTGAGCCGTTCGATCGCCCGGGTGATCTCGTTATTGACAAGCACCGGCTCGGCGAAACGTTCCCCGCCATGCACGACGCGGTGGCCCACGGCATCGAGCACCCGCTCCCCCAGCGCCGCGTGGATGTCGGCGTCCACCTGCTCCAGGGCCTCCGCGTGGTCCCGGTGACCCACGATTTCGCCGTCACCGTCACCGCCGTTGCCCATGCCGATTCTTTCGACCAGCCCCTCGGCAAGCACGCTGCCGGCTTCGACGTCACGGACCTGGTACTTGAGCGAGGACGAGCCTGAGTTGATGACGAGCACGAGCATGGGGCCTCCTAAGCCTTAACTTCCGTGGACTGGTTTTCGGCGGAGCCGGAGGTGCCGGACTGGTTTTCGGTCGACTGGGCCTGGATCGCGGTGATGGCCACCGTGTTGACGATGTCCTCGACGGTGCAGCCCCGGGACAGATCGTTCACCGGTTTGCGCAGACCCTGCAGCACCGGCCCGACGGCGACGGCTCCGGAGGACTGCTGGACGGCCTTGTAGGTGTTGTTGCCGGTGTTCAGGTCCGGGAAGATGAAGACGCTGGCCTGCCCGGCCACCGAGGAGCCGGGCATCTTGGATGCGGCGAGGGCGGCGTCGACGGCGGCGTCGTACTGGATGGGTCCTTCCACCGGGAGGTCCGGACGCCGGCTGCGTGCGAGCTCGGTGGCCTGCCGGACCTTGTCCACGGCTTCGCCGGTCCCGGAACCACCTGTGGAGTAGGAGAGCATGGCCACGCGCGGCTCCACGCCGAACTGGGCGGCGGTCTCAGCCGAGGCCAGGGCGATGTCTGCCAGCTGCTCAGCATTCGGGTCCGGATTCACGGCGCAGTCACCGTACACCAGCACCCGGTCCGGCATCAGCATCAGGAACACGGAGGAGACAATCTTGACGCCGTCGCGGGTTTTCACGAACTCCAGCGCCGGACGGATGGTGTGTGCTGTGGTGTGCGCGGCTCCGGACACCATTCCGTCCACCACGCCCAGCTGGACCATCATTGTGCCGAAATAGCTGCCGTCCAACATGACTTCCTGCGCCTTGGCCAGGTCGACGCCCTTGTGCGCCCGCAGCTTCGCGTACTCCTGCGCGAACCGCTCGCGGAGCTCCGAGCCGGCCGGGTCGATGATGTTGATGCCGGTGAGGTCGATGCCCTGGGTGGACGCGACCTCGCGGACCTCGGATTCCCGGCCCAGCACGGTCAGCTCGCAGACATCGCGGCGGTGCAGGATTTCAGCCGCCCGCAGGATCCGGGCATCCTTGCCTTCCGGCAGGACGATGTGCCGGCGCTGCGAGCGGGCCCGCTCGATCAACTCGTGCAGGAAGCGCAGCGGCGTCATCCGCTCGGGCCGCGGCAGGTGCAGCCGTTCGATCAGTTCGGCCTCGTCCACCCTTTTGGACCAGAGACCCAGGGCGGAAGCCACTTTACGGCGGTGCCCCGACCAGATTTCGCTGCGCACCTCGGAGACGCGCTTGGCCGTGACATACGTATCGTCCGGGGCGGTGAACACGGGGAACGGCGCCTGCGCCAGCAGCGAATAGATGTTGGCCTCGGGCGCCAGCCCGCCGGTGAGGATGAGAGCGGAGGGCACGGGGAACTCCGGCGAGAAGGAGGATGCGAGGCAGGCGACCAGCACGTCCGCCCGGTCGCCCGGCAC
>JAODMA010000160.1 GCA_025464545.1 Arthrobacter sp.
CCCGCTTGCTGAGCAGGAAGTTCACCCGGACCCGGTCCGCATGCGATTGGTTGGAACTGTACGCGAGCAGGAGCCCGTCCAGGTCCTCGAGCGAGAGGCCCCGGCCCAGCTTCAGCGCCACCTGCTCCACGAGCTGTTCCACGTCCTGCTGCTGCATCCTGCCAGACTACTGGGCCGGACGGACAGCAGGCGACACCTGACGCCTCCGGGCTCGACAAATGTCCACCGGCCCATTCCCGGAACCGCGCAAATCCGCGGAACGGGTCCGGGGACGGGTCGCCGCCGCTGTCGCCTGCCTCACAGCCGCATTTATTCTGGAAATACGACTTCCCCCGCACATCCGGCCTCGAAGGCCACCAGCACTGGAGCCAAAAATGATCATCGGTGTCCCCAAAGAGATCAAGAACAACGAATTCCGCGTCGCCATCACCGCCGCCGGCGTCCACGAGTTCCGCACCAACGGCCACTCGGTCCTGGTGGAGCGCGGCGCGGGCCTGGGCTCGGGGATCACGGATGAGGAATACGCCATTGCCGGCGCCGAAATCGTCGCCGACGCCGATGACGTCTGGGCCCGCGCCGACATGGTTCTGAAGGTCAAGGAGCCGGTCAAGGCCGAATACCACCGCTTCCGCAAGGGCCAGGTCCTCTTCACCTACCTGCACTTGGCGGCCGAGCCGGAACTGACGCAGCAACTCATCAACAGCGGCGTCACCGCCATCGCCTACGAGACCGTCCAGGAAGGCCGCACGCTGCCGCTGCTGGCCCCGATGTCCGAAGTCGCCGGCCGCCTGTCCGTACAGGTCGGCGCCACCTCGCTGATGGCTCCGGCCGGCGGCAAGGGCGTGCTGCTCGGCGGCGTCCCCGGGGTCCGCCCGGCCAAGGTGGTTGTCCTGGGCGCCGGCGTGGCCGGAACAAACGCCGCGGCGATGGCGCTGGGCCTCGGCGCCGACGTCACCATTTTGGACATCAACATCAACCGCCTCCGCGAACTGGATGCCCAGTACCAGGGCCGCCTGAAGACCGTTGCCTCCAACGCCTACGAGATCGAGAAGTCCGTGGTTGATGCCGACCTCGTGATCGGCTCCGTGCTGATCCCGGGCGCCAAGGCACCGAAGCTCGTCACGAACGAGCTGGTCTCGCGGATGAAGCCCGGCTCCGTGCTGGTGGACATTGCCGTGGACCAGGGCGGCTGCTTCGAGGACACGCACCCCACCACGCACCAGGAACCGACGTACAAGGTCCACAACACGATCTTCTACTGCGTGGCCAACATGCCCGGTGCCGTGCCGAACACCTCCACCTACGCGCTGACCAACGTCACCCTGCGCTACGCCGTCGCGCTGGCCAACTTGGGCGTCAAGGCAGCGTTCGAGCGCGACGCCGCCCTCGCCGCGGGCCTGAACATCGCCGGCGGCAAGGTCGCGCACCGCTCGGTCTCCGAGGCGCACAACCTGCCCCTCGTCGCCGACTGGCGCGAGCTGGTTTCCGCGTAACACCCGCTTACCGCATCGGCTGCTCCGCCCTCGCCTTCCGCAACCCGGAACGGCGGCGGCGGAGCAGCCGATCGCTGTTTAAGCCAGGGAGCGGGCCTGCTCGATCAGCCGCAGGACTTCGACCGGGCCCGCGGGATCCACCGGGAGCGGCAGCCCCGAGGCCGCGCCGCCGTCGTTGATCTTTTCGGCGAGGATCCGGTAGAACTCAGGGTAGGCGCCGCGTTCGGTGGGCAGCCGGTCCAGATGGCCGTCCCTGCCGAGCAGTCCGGCCCAGTCGCGGTCTTCGACGCCGTAGTCCGGATCCAGGGGGCTGCCTCCGGCCACGATGAAAGGCTCCTGCGGGTCCACGCCGTGCTTCGTGTAGGCGCCCTCGCTGCCCAGCAGCCGGAAGCGCGGCCCCTGCTGGGCGCACAGCATGTTCATCCACAGATGGCTCGTGACGCCGGAATCGTGCTGCAGGGCCAGGAACACGTCGTCATCGACCTTCTCCCCCGGGCGCCGTGCGTCGAGTTCCGCGTGGACCACCGTGGCCGGCCCGAACAGCTCAAGCGCCTGGTCCAGCAGGTGGGTGCCGAGGTCGAACAGCACGCCGCCGCCGTCGTCCGCGGTAGCGGACGCCTTCCAGGCTTTGGCGACCGCAGGCGACCAGCGCTCAAAGCGTGACTCGAACCGGGAGACGGTGCCGAGGCCGCCGCTGCCCACCAGGCCGCGGACGGTCAGGAAGTCACCGTCCCAGCGCCGGTTCTGGAAGACGGTCAGTACCCGGCCCAGCCCTTCGGCCAGGGCAATCAGCTCCTCGCCCTCCGCGCTGTGCACGGTGAATGGCTTGTCCACGACGACGTCGAGCCCGGCTTCCAGCGCGGCCTTCGCGAGCGGGTAATGCGTGGCCGGCGGCGTGCCGATCACAAGCAGGTCCAGTTCGCCGGCCAGTTCAAGGATGTCGGCCGGACTGTCGACGACGCGGGCAGCAGGATAGCCGGCGGCAGCGGCGGCTGCCCGTCCGGCGTCGGACGTGGAGATGACCTCGAGGGAGAAGGCGGGAACGGAGGCGATCAGCGGTGCGTGGAAGACGCTGCCGGAGAGACCGAAGCCGGCAACGGCGGCACGGATCGGCCGGGGGGAATCTGTTGTCATGGCTCATACGCTACCCCGGCCGCTGCCCCGCGTCCTGGAGTGCGGCCCAGCGCCCGGCCGGCAGGAGCCGGGAAGCCTCGGGTTAAACGAAGCGGGCCGGCATCCGCCCGGAAAATCCGGGGGATGCCGGCCGTTGCTGCCGGGCTGGAGGCTTGGCTGGAGCCGGAAGTGTTACTTCTTGACCCAGCCGATGGTGGTCCAGTCCGGGACCTGGGACAGGCTCTGGAACAGGGACGGGCCGTAGTTGGCCAGGCCGGTGCGGGCGAAGGAGATCTGCGGGCCGTTCATAACGACCCCCATGGAGAAGTACTTCGCCATGTGCTTCTTTTCTACTTCCATGGCCGCCTTGTTCCGCT
>JAODMA010000077.1 GCA_025464545.1 Arthrobacter sp.
TCTTGGCTCGACGGCGGTTATTCGGCTGAAAAGTCCGCTTGCTCACGTTAGTTACTCCAGTGGATCAAAGGTGCGCCCACCCGATCAAGGGGAAGAACTGGCCGACGCTAAGTTTTGTATGTGCCGCTTCCCTCAGACTCGCAAGACGCGGGGCGTCGGGGAGATAAAAATAGAGGGCGAAAAGCGTGCACAAAGGACTTCACAACGTTAGGGCTAAACCGCCCCCAGAGTCAAACCGAGGGACGCTTCACAGCCTTTCCCCAGCTGTGGCTAACCCCTGTCGCTGCCTGTGGATGAAGTGCGTCACGGCACCCGATTTGGAACTACAGCCGTGTGATTATCCACAGGACAGACCCTAGCTATCTTCTAGGTTTTTCATCCCCTAGAGTGTCCCAGTAGCCAATTATCCACGGACTGTGCATAACCCTGTGGATTAAGCCGGCGCCAGCGCACTGGTTCGGGCCTTGTGGCTGCAGGTAATGCAGGCAAGCAAGTTTGAGGAACTGATTGATGACAGTAGACGAAGCCAACCAAGCAAACACTGTCGGAAGTTCCTGGCGGCGGGTAGTGAGCCTTCTCGAGAACGACCACCGTGTTTCACCCCGGCAGCGCGGCTTCGTCATCCTCGCCCAGGCGCAGGGACTCATCGGTTCCACCCTCCTGGTGGCAGTTCCAAACGAGCTCACCCGTGAGGTTTTGCAAACCCAGGTCAAGGAAGCCCTCGACGACGCCCTCCGCAACGTTTTCTCAGATGAAATCCGCTGCGCCATCGACGTAGACACGGACCTGGTCCCGCTGCACACCGAACCGGAACCCGCCGTCGAGCTGGCCCTGGCAGCCGATCCGACCGTGGAGCTGAAACCGCAGCCGATGCTGCCCAGCACTTCCCACGAATTTGGCCGCCTAAATCCGAAGTATGTCTTCGACACCTTCGTGATCGGTTCTTCGAACCGGTTCGCCCACGCTGCTGCCGTGGCAGTAGCCGAGGCGCCGGCCAAGGCTTACAACCCGTTGTTCATCTACGGCGACTCCGGCCTGGGCAAGACCCACCTGTTGCACGCGATCGGGCATTACGCCCGACGGCTCTACAGCGGCATCCGCGTCCGCTACGTGAACTCCGAAGAATTCACCAACGACTTCATCAACTCCATCCGCGACGATGAGGGCACCAGCTTCAAGACGACCTACCGCAACGTCGACGTGCTGCTCATCGATGACATCCAGTTTCTGGCCGGCAAGGACCGGACGCTGGAGGAGTTCTTCCACACGTTCAACGCCCTGCACAACAACAACAAACAGGTCGTCATCACCTCGGACCAGCCGCCGAAGCTGCTCGCGGGCTTCGAAGACCGGATGAAATCGCGTTTCGAGTGGGGCCTGCTGACTGATATCCAGCCGCCCGAACTGGAAACGCGTATCGCCATCCTCCGGAAGAAGGCGCTCAGCGAGGGGCTCTCCGCCCCCGACGATGCCCTCGAGTACATCGCGTCGAAGATCTCCAGCAACATCCGCGAACTTGAGGGTGCCCTGATCCGGGTGACCGCGTTTGCGAGCCTGAACCGGCAGCCGGTGGATGTGGCGCTGGCCGAGATGGTGCTCAAGGACCTCATCACCGACGACGGAGCCCAGGAGATCACCTCGGCGCAGATCCTCACGCAGACAGCCGACTACTTCAAGCTCAGCATGGAGGAACTCTGCAGCAAGTCGCGGACCAGGACGCTGGTGACCGCGCGGCAGATCGCCATGTACCTCTGCCGGGAGCTCACGGATATGTCACTCCCGAAGATCGGCCAGGAACTCGGAGGCCGGGACCACACCACGGTGATCCACGCCGACCGCAAGATCCGGGAACTGATGGCCGAACGGCGTGTGATCTACAACCAGGTGACCGAGCTGACCAACAGGATCAAGCAACAGCAGCGCAATTCCTGAGCCGTCCGGCCCCGCACTCCTACCTTATTAACAGGGGCCTGTGGACAACCCTGTGGACAGTTAAGGGGACAACAGCGGTTAATGGGCTTAAAACCCTTAAGGCATCTGTGGATCAGCGAAACCGCCAAAGATGTTATCCCCATCCACACCCTGTTTAAAACCTGCTCTGCCCACAGTCCATGAACAGGGCTTAACCCCGGAACGGCACCGCGAAACAGGGTTATCCACAGTTTCCACAGCAGTTATTAACACTACTAATCCCAAGAAAATGAAATTCCCTCAAACAACAGTTTCGATCCGCTCCCTCGCCGGGCCCAGGCCCGTCCCGGACCGGGGCCGGATACCAGGCTGCGGGCCACCGGGTGGAACCACACGGATGTAACCCGGGGATGGGAGAAACCCGTTCCTTGGGGCTAAGCTGTCTGCAGTGCGTCCGTCCCGGATTCCATTTGTGGTTCCCAGCTGGGCCATGGACCCGGGCAGCAGGCGCCTCACTTGTTGACGGCATGCGGCTACCCCGCTGGATGCCGTGGCAGCCCGGCGATTTAGCAATGACAGCAGTAATGAAAGGCGGCACCCTTCCGTGAAGTTCAGAGTCGAACGGGACGTCCTGGCAGAAGCCGTGACCTGGACCGCCCGGTCGTTGTCTCCGCGGCCGCCAGTACCGGTACTTTCCGGGCTGCTTCTCAAGGCCGAGGCCGGTACTGTGAGCCTCTCGAGCTTCGACTACGAAACATCGGCCAGGCTGGAAATCGGCGCGGACATCACCACCGAAGGCACCATCCTGGTGTCGGGTCGGCTCCTTGCAGACATCTGCCGAAGCCTGCCGTCTGCCCCCGTCGACGTTGAGACTGACGGCAACAAAGTCACCCTCACCTGCCGCCGAAGCAGCTTCCATCTCGCCACAATGCCCGAGGCGGAATACCCGCCGCTGCCGGCGTTGCCGCCGATCAGCGGAACCGTTCCCGGCGATTCGTTCGCCCAAGCCGTGTCCCAGGTGATCATCGCCGCCAGCAAGGATGACACCCTGCCCATCCTGACCGGCGTGCGGATGGAGATCGAGGACGATCTCATCACCCTGTTGGCTACGGACCGCTACCGGCTCGCGATGCGTGAGGTGCCGTGGAAGCCCGTAACACCCGGAATTTCCACCAGTGCGCTGGTCAAGGCCAAGACGCTCAACGAAGTCGCCAAGACGCTCGGCGGCAGCGGCGACATCAACATCGCCCTTGCCGATGACGACAGCCGCCTCATCGGTTTCGAGAGCGGCGGACGCACCACCACCTCCCTCCTGGTCGACGGCGACTACCCCAAGATCCGCTCGCTGTTCCCGGATTCAACGCCGATCCATGCGACGGTGCAGACCCAGGAACTCGTCGAGGCCGTACGACGGGTCTCGCTCGTCGCCGAACGCAACACTCCGGTCCGCCTTGCCTTCACTCAGGGCCAGCTGCACCTCGACGCGGGCACCGGCGAGGATGCCCAGGCCTCCGAAGAACTCGAAGCCCAGCTCAGCGGGGAAGACATTACGGTGGCCTTCAATCCGCACTACCTGGTGGAGGGTCTGAGCGTGATCGAAACCAAGTACGTCCGGTTCTCCTTCACCTCGGCGCCCAAGCCTGCGATGATCACCGCCCAGCACGACGTGGACGGCGAGGATCAGGGCGATTACCGTTACCTGGTCATGCCGGTCCGGCTGCCCAACTAGCCGGCAGCTGCCGGTCGGCGTAGTAGAAACCACAGCAGCACGATCCAGCTGACCTGCCCGGCGTACCGGGTCCAAGCTCCCACACCCAGCGCAGAAAAGAGTTCACACCGTGCACATCGGACTTATCGGCCTTGGCAAAATGGGGTTCAACATGCGTGAACGGCTCCGCGCGGGTGGAATTGACGTCACCGGCTTTGATCGGAACCCGGACGTAACGGATGTCGCGAGTGTGGACGAGCTCGTCGCCACCGTTCCGGCGCCCCGACTGATCTGGGTAATGGTTCCGTCCGGCGTGATCACCGATGCCGTTATCACCGAGCTCGGCGCCAAACTCGAAGCCGGCGACCTGGTGATCGACGGCGGGAATTCCCGCTACACCGAGGACCAGAAACACGGCGCGGCCTTGGCTGAAAAGGGCGTCCGCTTCGCGGACTGCGGGGTTTCCGGCGGCGTTTGGGGTCTCCAAAACGGTTACGGCCTGATGGCCGGCGGGGATCCTGCCGACATCGAACGGGCCCTGCCGGTTTTCGACGCGCTCCGCCCCGAAGGCGACCGTGCGGACAGCTTCGTCCACGTCGGCGGCATCGGCGCCGGCCATTACGCCAAGATGGTCCACAACGGGATCGAGTATGGCCTGATGCAGGCTTACGCCGAAGGCTATGAACTCCTCGCGGCCAAAGACATCGTCACGGACCTTCCGGGAACGTTCCGGGCGTGGCAAAAGGGCACCGTCGTCCGCTCCTGGCTGCTGGACCTTATGGTCAAGGCCCTGGAGGAGGATCCCGGACTGGTTTCTATCGACGACTACGTCGAGGATTCCGGCGAAGGACGCTGGACTGTGGAAGAAGCCATCGCCAACGCTGTTCCCGCCCCGGCCATCACGGCAGCGCTGTTTGCACGTTTCGCATCCCGTGAGGACAATTCGCCGGCCATGAAGATGGTTTCCGCTTTGCGCCACCAGTTCGGCGGGCATGCCACCCGTCCGGCGAAATAGTCCTGCCCTGAAATCCTGAACCCGGCGTGTATCTAGAACAACTCTCGCTCACGGATTTCCGCAGTTACGCCCAGGTGGACCTCAGCCTGGAGCCCGGCGTCACTGTTCTGGTGGGATCCAACGGCATCGGCAAAACCAACCTGATGGAAGCCATCGGCTACCTTGCCACGCTCAGTTCGCACCGGGTCAGTTCGGACGCCCCCCTGCTGCGCTTCGACACCGACAGGGCCCTGATCCGGGCCAGGCTGGTCCGCGGTGAGCAGTCGACCGTGCTGGAACTCGAAATTAATGCGAGCCGGGCCAACCGTGCCCGCATCAACCGCAGCAATCCGGTCCGGGCCCGGGACATCCTGGGTATCTGCCAGACGGTGCTCTTTGCGCCGGAAGACCTGGCCCTGGTGAAGGGTGACCCGTCCAGCCGTCGTCGTTTTCTGGATGAGCTGCTGGTCAGCCTGGTTCCGCGCCATGCCGCGACACGCAGTGACTATGACCGGGTGCTCAAGCAGCGCAACGCGCTGCTCAAATCCTCCCGGGCCGGTAAGTTCACCGCGGGCCACGAAGCAACATTGGATGTGTGGGACCAGCACATGGCGAGGGCCGGTGCCGAGCTGCTGTACGCCAGGCTCGAATTGGTGGAACTACTCCGGCCACACCTTAAGAGCGCCTACGCACAACTCACCGACGGGTCCAAGGAAGCGGGCGCCGTCTACCGCTCGACGCTGCAGGGTGTGTTCGAGGACGACGGCGCCGCGATAGCGGCACCGGATGGCGCGCCGGCGGAGGACCTGCACCATTTGTCCGTCGCTGAACTCACCGAGCGCTACGTCCAGGCCTTCGCTGCGTCCCGCCGCAAGGAGCTGGAGCGCGGCATTTCCCTCGTCGGACCGCATCGTGATGAGCTCGAGCTCGTGCTGGGACGGGCCCCGGCGAAGGGGTATGCCTCGCATGGCGAAACCTGGTCCATGTGTCTGTCCCTGCGCCTCGCCTCGTACTACGTGATGCTGGATGATGCACGCACCGGCGGCTCGGCTCCCATCCTGATCCTGGACGACGTTTTCGCCGAGCTCGACGTTCAGCGACGGCGTAAACTGGCGGCCATAGTATCCGGCGCCGAGCAGGTGCTCGTGACGGCCGCTGTCGAGGATGACATTCCCGCGGAGCTGGCCGGACGGCGGGTGAAGGTTGTCCCGGGAGGAATCGATGAGCTGGAAGTTCAATGAATAGGGATACCGACGGCGGGCTGCAGCCAGGCCGCGATCCCGACGACATTGACGCTGCCCAGTCTGCGCTCAACAGGATGCGCGAGGCCGCCGCTGCGCGGGGTGAAATCCGGCGAAAAGCACCGCCCCGCGCCGGCGCGACCCCGCCCAAGCCCGGCCGCAGCGCTGGGGGTACCCGCGGCTTCGGGCAATTCCACGGAACCGGTCGGGATCCCCTGGGACTGGGAAAGGTTGTGGGCCGCCTCGTTGCCGAACGTGGCTGGTCCTCCCCGGTGGCGGTCGGCTCCGTGATGGCGGAATGGGCGACCCTCGTGGGCCCGGAGATTTCTGCTCACTGCACCCCTGAGAGTTTCGAGGACACCACGCTGCACGTCCGCTGCGATTCAACCGCCTGGGCCACGCAGCTTCGCCTCTTGAGCTTCAGTCTGCTGGAGAAGTTTAGGGCCGAGCTTGGCGACGGCGTCGTGACGAAGATCCAGGTGCTCGGGCCGGCGGCGCCGAGTTGGCGGAAAGGCAGCCGGACGGTCAATGGACGAGGGCCGCGGGACACCTACGGATAGGTCCCGCCGCCAGGAAGGGCTCCCGATCTGAAGCACTCCTTGCAAAAAGTATTGAAAGATCCGCAGACGGCGTGTAGGGCGCTTCGGCGCCCGGGGACTGTATAGGAACCCTAGACGGGGACACCGGGACGCTTGCAGGTGGAGCCTACGGCCTCCCAGCGGCACTTTCCTTCCCGCTTGAGGCCTCAGAATGCGGGTTTGCGCACCTTGGCACGGTAGAATCGTTGTAGATAACTGGGCGCCGGTGAAACGTTGACTGAGTCCGTTTCCGACGCAACATCCGCGTGCGGCAGACGGCTCCTCTACTCAGCAGACTTCGACGGTGTGATCAGTGACGTGCCCGTTGGCAGAAGCCATCCTTCCGGATTGGTGACGGCCGGCCTTCAACGAACATAGAGGAGTCGAAAGCGCCTGTGGCTAACGACAATGCAGAAATTGCCGAAGTGGAAGAAGTGGAAGAAACAGCGGCGGGAGCAGCAGACTCCACGGCTGAAGCCGATACCCGCCATGGCTACGGTGCCAGCGACATCACCGTGCTTGAGGGCCTCGAAGCGGTCCGCAAGCGCCCTGGCATGTATATCGGCTCAACCGGGCCCCGCGGCCT
Source organism: Arthrobacter sp. (assembly GCA_025464545.1). GTDB lineage: Bacteria > Actinomycetota > Actinomycetes > Actinomycetales > Micrococcaceae > Arthrobacter. The sequence continues at coordinate 7,019 of JAODMA010000077.1, forward strand.
GCACCACCTGGTGTATGAGGTCGTGGACAACTCGGTCGATGAAGCGCTGGCTGGCTACGCCACCCACATCGAGATTGTCCTGCAGGCCGACGGTGGCGTGAAGGTGGTCGACAATGGCCGGGGTATCCCCGTGGACATGCACCCCACCGAGCACAAGCCCACTGTGGAAGTTGTGATGACCATCCTGCACGCGGGGGGCAAATTCGGCGGGGGCGGCTATGCGGTTTCCGGCGGGTTGCACGGCGTCGGCATTTCTGTGGTTAACGCGCTTTCCAGCCGGGTCGACACCGAGGTCCGCCGGCAGGGCCACGTCTGGCGGATGTCCTTCGCCGACGGCGGCAAGCCCCAGGGGGGCCTGGTCAAGGGTGAGGAAACTGACGAGACCGGCACCACCCAGACGTTCTACCCGGACGCCAGCATTTTCGAAAGCACGGAATTCGACTTCGAAACCCTGCGCGCCCGCTTCCAGCAGATGGCCTTCCTCAACAAGGGGCTGCGCATCACGCTGACCGACGAGCGCGAGGCCGCGAAGGACGCATCCGGGGACGACGATCTTGATCTGGACGTCATTCCGACCGAAGGTGAGGTCCCTGCGGAGTTCCACACCGTCATCTACCAGTACGACGACGGACTGCTGGATTACGTCAAGCACCTGAACTCCGGTAAGAAAGTCGATGTGGTCCACGAGGACGTGATCGCCTTTGAGACAGAGGATACAGAACGCCACATTGCCCTGGAAATGGCGATGCAGTGGACCAACGCGTACTCGGAGAGCGTGCACACCTACGCCAACACGATCAACACGCATGAAGGCGGCACCCACGAGGAGGGTTTCCGTGCCGCGATGACTTCCTTGATCAACCGCTACGCGCGCGAGAAGAGCATCATCAAGGAAAAGGATGACAACCTCACCGGTGATGACATCCGCGAAGGCCTTACGGCAGTTATTTCGGTCAAGCTCGCCGAGCCGCAGTTCGAAGGCCAGACCAAAACCAAGCTCGGCAATTCCGAGGTCAAGGGCTTTGTCCAGCGCGTGGTCACCGACGGACTTGGTGACTGGCTGGAACGCAACCCCGGCCCCGCGCGCGACGTCATCCGCAAGGCCATTTCGGCTGCCCAGGCCCGCATGGCCGCCCGGAAGGCCCGCGACAACGCACGCCGCAAGAGCCCGCTGGAGTCCTTCGGCATGCCCGGGAAGCTCTCGGACTGCTCCTCAAAGGACCCGGCCAAGTGTGAGGTCTACATTGTGGAGGGCGACTCCGCCGGTGGTTCCGCCAAGCGCGGCCGCAACCCCGAAACCCAGGCCATCCTGCCGCTGCGCGGAAAGATCCTGAACGTGGAGCGTGCGCGGCTGGACAAGGCCCTCGGCAACGCCGAAGTGCAGTCCATGATCACGGCGTTCGGCACGGGCATCGGTGAGGACTTCGACCTTGCCAAGCTGCGCTATCACAAGATAGTCCTGATGGCTGACGCCGACGTCGACGGCCAGCACATCACGACCCTGCTGATGACGCTGCTGTTCCGCTACATGCGCCCGCTGATTGAGAACGGCTACGTCTACCTGGCCCAGCCGCCGCTGTACCGGATCAAATGGTCCAACGCCCCGCACGACTACGTCTACAGCGACCGGGAACGCGACGCCAAGCTGCTCTCCGGCCAGGCATCGGGCCGTCGCATCCCCAAGGACAACGGAATCCAGCGCTACAAGGGCCTTGGCGAGATGGACTACACCGAACTCTGGGACACCACCATGGATCCGGACCACCGGACCCTGCTGCAGGTCACCATGGACGATGCCCTGGCGGCCGAACAGATCTTCTCCACCCTGATGGGCGAGGATGTTGAATCGCGCCGGAACTTCATTCAGCAGAACGCCAAGGACGTTCGGTTCCTCGATATCTAGCGGCCTTTACCGCCTACATATTCTTGGACCGATATATACCTGGAACGGAAAATTTAGACTATGAGTGACGAAACACCCGAGATACCGGCCGGTTCCGCTGGCAACGAGCCCGTACTCGAAGGCGCTGTCCTGGACAGCGATGTGCTGACCGACCGCGTCGAACAGGTGGACCTGCAGACAGAGATGCAGCGGTCCTACCTTGACTACGCCATGGCCGTCATTGTCGGCCGGGCCCTCCCCGATGTCCGCGACGGCCTCAAACCGGTACATCGGCGCGTGCTTTACGCGATGTTCGACGGGGGCTACCGCCCGGAACGTTCGTTCAACAAATGCGCGCGCGTGGTGGGCGAAGTCATGGGCCAATACCACCCGCACGGCGACACCGCCATCTACGATGCGCTGGTACGGCTCATCCAGGACTGGACCATGCGCTACCCGTTGGCGCTCGGACAGGGCAACTTCGGTTCGCCGGGCAACGACGGCGCAGCCGCCCCGCGGTACACCGAAACCAAAATGGCCCCCCTGGCCATGGAGATGGTCCGCGATATCGACGAGGAAACCGTCGACTTCCAGGACAACTACGACGGCAAGAACCAGGAACCCACCATCCTGCCGGCGCGGTTCCCGAACCTGCTCGTCAACGGTTCCTCAGGCATCGCCGTCGGCATGGCCACCAACATTCCGCCGCACAACCTCCGCGAGGTAGCCGACGGCGTCCAGTGGTACCTGTCCAACCCCACTGCCAGCCGGGAGGAGCTGCTCGAGGAGCTGATCCTGCGGATCAAGGGCCCCGACTTCCCGACGGGCGCCACCATCCTGGGCCACAAGGGCATCGAGGACGCCTACCGCACCGGCCGCGGCTCGATCACCATGCGCGCTGTCGTCAACGTCGAGGAACTCCAGGGCCGCACCTGCCTTGTGGTCACCGAGCTGCCCTACCAGGCCAACCCGGACAACCTGGCGATCAAGATAGCCGAGCTCGTCAAGGACGGCAAGATCTCCGGTATCGCCGACCTGCGGGACGAAACGTCCGGTCGCACCGGCCAGCGCCTCGTGATCGTGCTCAAACGCGATGCCGTGGCAAAGGTGGTGCTGAACAACCTTTATAAGCACACGCAGCTGCAGGACAACTTTGCCGCCAACATGCTGGCGATTGTGGACGGGGTGCCCCGTACCCTGAGCCTGGACGCCTTCATCCGCCACTGGGTTACCCACCAGATGGACGTCATCGCGCGTCGGACGCGATACCGCCTCCGCAAGGCAGAGGAAGAAGCGCATATCCTGCGTGCCCTTCTCAAGGCGCTGGATGCCCTGGACGAGGTCATCGCCTTGATCCGGGCTTCCAACACCACCGAGGCGGCCCGCGACGGGCTCATGCAGCTGCTCGATATCGACGAACTCCAGGCCCGAGCCATCCTGGACATGCAGCTTCGCCGGCTGGCAGCCCTGGAACGCCAGAAGATCCAGGACCGCCACTCCGAACTCGAAGCCCTCATCGCCGAGTACAACTCGATCCTGGCCTCCGAGGAACGGCAACGCGAGATCATCAGTACCGAGCTCGGCGAAATCGTCGCCAAGCACGGCGATGACCGCCGCACCAAGGTCCTGCTCGGCTTCGACGGTGACATGTCGATGGAAGACCTGATCCCGGAAGAGGAAATGGTCGTCACCATCACCCGTGGCGGTTACGTAAAGCGCTCCCGCAGCGACAACTACCGTTCGCAGCAGCGCGGCGGCAAGGGCATCAAGGGAGCGCAACTGCGCGGCGACGACGTCGTCGAGCACTTCTTCGTCACCACGACGCACCACTGGCTGCTGTTCTTCACGAATCTGGGCCGCGTCTATCGGGCGAAGGCTTATGAACTCGTGGAGGCCGGACGCGACGCGAAGGGCCAGCACGTGGCCAACCTGCTTGCCTTCCAGCCGGACGAGCACATCGCCCAGGTGCTCGACCTGCGCGATTACCAGCAGTCGCCGTACCTGGTACTCGCGACCAAGCGCGGGCTGGTCAAGAAGACCCGTCTCGAGGACTACGACACGAACCGTTCCGCCGGAGTTATTGCGATAAACCTGCGCGACGGGGACGAGCTCGTTTCCGCCCAGCTGGTGTCCGAAAGTGACGACCTTATGCTGGTGTCCCGGAAGGGTCAGTCCATCCGTTTCACCGCGACGGACGAGGCCCTGCGCCCGATGGGCCGGGCTACGTCCGGAGTAACAGGCATGAAGTTCCGGGAGGATGACGAACTGCTCGCGGCCGACGTGGTCCAGGACGGCTCGTTCGTGTTCGTCGTCACGGAGGGCGGCTACGCCAAGCGCACCGCCGTTGAGGAATACCGGCTCCAGGGCC
>JAODMA010000081.1 GCA_025464545.1 Arthrobacter sp.
CGGCCCTGTCTGACATGCAGAAGTCCATCGAGTCCGCTAGCGCGGGACAGTAGCTTCATCATGGCAACCGAATTGGGCCCGACGCCGGTCAAGGAACCGGCGTCGGGCGGGACCCCGATCCACCACGCGCCCAAGGGCGTCGGGGAGGATAACCGCATTGCGAGCCAGGGCCGCTGGGCCTCATGGCTCCTAGCGCCAACGATCGTCGCGCTCGCCGTCGTGATCGTGTACCCGATCATCAGCGCCATCGTGATGTCGTTCCAGAAGGATGCCGGCCTTGACCCTGTCACGGGTCTGTTCACCGCCGGCGGACCCGCAGGCGTGCAGAACTACGTCAACTGGATTGCCCAGCAGTGCGCCGCTCCCGGCGGCGGAACTGTGGCCTGCCCTCCCGGAACCCTGGGCGCGCAGTTCTGGTCAGCGACAGCAACAACGTTTTTCTTCACCATCGTCACCGTGACGCTCGAGACAGTTCTCGGCTTCTGGATGGCACTCATCATGGCCCGGACCTTCAAGGGCCGCAGCCTGGTCCGTGCCGCCGTTCTGGTTCCCTGGGCCATCCCCACCGCCGTCACGGCCCAGCTCTGGCTGTTCATCTTCGCCTTCGAGGGCATCGCCAACAAGCTGTTCAACACCACCATCCTGTGGACGGGCAGTGAATGGCCGGCCAAATGGGCGGTCATCATCGCGGACACCTGGAAGACGACGCCGTTCATGGCGCTGTTGATCCTGGCCGGTCTGCAGATGATTCCTGCGGAAGTCTACGAAGCGGCCAAGGTGGACGGTGCCTCCGCATGGCAGCGGTTCCGGATGATCACCCTGCCGCTGGTGAAGCCGGCGCTCATGGTCGCCATCCTCTTCCGTACCCTGGATGCACTGCGCATGTTCGACCTTCCGTACATCTTGACGGAAGGTTCCAACAACACCACCACGCTTTCCATCCTGGTAATCAACCAGATCAGGCAAGGCTTCAACGCGGCCGCTGCCTTGTCCACCATTACGTTCATCATCATCTTTGTCGTGGCTTTCATCTTCGTCCGCTTCCTTGGAGCGAATGTCGTGGAGCAGCAGACCGGTGCAGGTAAGGGGAAGAAATGACCGCCGCGACCGAACTCCGGGCCAGGCAGGACCAGGGCCGGAAAGTAGCTCAAAACCGCGAGAAGTGGGCACAGGGCCGCACTTACATCAGCGCCGCCGTCATCCTGATCTGGTGCCTTGCCCCGGCGTACTGGATGGTGGTGACCGCATTCCGCGAGGTCGGCTTCACCTACGACACGTCGCTCCTGCCCACTCACGTGACGCTGGACAACTTCTCCACCGCCTTCGACACCTCGTTCGGCAACAGATTCGGCCAGGCGCTGCTGAACAGCGTGTTCATCGGCGTGACGGTGACCGTGATCTCGCTGGTGATCGGCGTCTTCGCGGCCTACGCCCTCGCCCGGTTGAATTTCCGCTTCAAGTACCTGGTGTTGGGCTTCATCCTGGGAGCATCGATGTTTCCCGGCGTCGCCCTCATCACCCCGTTGTTCCAGCTTTTCACCAACATCGGCTGGATCGGCAGCTACCAGGCACTGATCATTCCAAACATCTCCTTCGTGCTCCCGCTGACGGTCTACACCATGACCTCGTTCTTCCGCGAGATGCCGTGGGAACTGGAGGAAGCGGCCCGCGTGGACGGCTGCACCCAGGGGCAGGCCTTCCGCAAGGTGATCATGCCGCTGGCAGCACCGGCCATCTTCACGACCGCAATCCTGGCATTCATCTCGTCCTGGAATGAGTTCCTGATCGCCAGCCAGCTTTCCAACGATGCAACCCAGCCCGTCACGGTGGCCATTGCGAACTTTGCCGGGGCGCAGCCCCAGCAGATCCCGTACACCGCCATCATGGCCGCTGGAACAATCGTGACCATTCCGCTGGTAATCCTGGTGCTGATCTTCCAGCGCAAGATTGTCGCCGGTTTGACCGCCGGTGCGGTCAAGTGACGGCTGGGCAATGAGCGGAAAGCCGAACCATGGCCTCGTTCGCAGCGAGCATCGTCGGGTGCGCTCGGGGGAGGACTTCGACATCATCATCGGACTCCTCGGCTTCTGGGCGCTGGTCCTGCTGGTAGTCACCGTCTGGATGGAGGTGACCGCGCAGCCGGCCCTCGGCTGGGCCCTCGGCCTGCTGGCAGCAGTCCTGGCACTGTACGGCATGATCCGGCTGCGCCGTCGGCTGCCTCCAAGGACTGCGACCCGGCGCGGCTGAGGCGCGATCGACACTTGCCGCGGGGGACGCTAGCGAATGGAGCTCTGCGCGGGCCGCGAGGCCCTCGCAGAGCGTGAACAAAAAAGGGACACGGTGGCACGGACAACAGACAGAGCGCAGCGCGGCGGTCACGCCGGCGTCAGTATCGAGGACGTCGCAGCCGCCGCCGGAGTCTCCACCGCCACCGTGTCCCGGGCTGTCCGCGGCTTGCCCCGCGTTTCCCCGGCCACCCGGGAAAAGATCCTGGGCATCGCGGAGGACCTAGGCTACGTTGCGTCGTCGTCCGCGTCGGGACTGGCCACCGGGCGGACCCGAACCATCGGTGTGCTGGCCCCGTACGTCAGCCGCTGGTTCTTTTCCAAGGCGATCGAGGGCGCGGACCGGGAACTGCACGCCCGCCAATACAACCTCTCCCTGTTCAACCTCGGCGGCCACGGATCCAACCGTGAGCGGTTCTTCAGCAAGACCATGGTGTACAAGCAGATCGATGCCCTGCTTGTCCTCTGTATGGCTCTGACGCACGAGGAAATCGAGCACCTCCAGAAGATCGACATCCCCCTCGTCGTGGTGGGCGGACACGTGGAGGAATGCCCCTACATCGGCATTGACGACTATGCGGCCGCCGCTACGGCGGTGCGCCACCTCATCAGTCTCGGGCACAAGGACATCGCCTTGCTGCACGGCGACGACGAAACCGACTTGAACTTCGACGTCCCGCGGGTCCGGATCAGGGCATTCCAGGAAACGATGGCAGATGCCCGGCTGGCCGTGCGGCCGGAGTGGGACGAGCTGGGCGACTTCACCCTTCGCAGCGGCCAGGACGCGTTCAGCCGGCTCTGGGACCGCCCGGGTCCGAAGCCGACCGCGATCTTCTGCGCTTCGGACGAGATGGCGATGGGCGTGATATTCGAGGCGAACCGGGTCGGCGTGCGGGTCCCGGAGGAGCTGTCGGTGATCGGAATCGATGATCATGATTTCTCGGACGCCATGGGTCTCACCACGGTGGGGCAGCGCCCCGATGAGCAGGCCGAGCTGGGGACGAAAATGCTGCTGGACGAGCTTGACGGTGCGGCCGGGGCGGTCCGCTCCACTGTCGCGCCGCACCGGCTCATCGTCCGCAGGACGACGGCGCCGCCACGGCCGGGAATCAAACTGGCCTAGGACAACGGCGGCGTCCTCGGGCTTACCTGGTCAGGAGGCGCGCGCCAGCTGGCGGATGGGTATCCAGCGGGAGGCCAGGCGGCGGTACGCCGCGGCGGCACCGGTCATGTCTCCCTCGGCCAGGCATTCGATGCCCAGCCTTACATCAAGCGGCGAATCATCCGGGTAGACCTTGTCCGCCACCGCCCCGTAATCGAGCTCCACCACCGAGTCCGGGTGGAAGAGTTCAAGCCACTCGGTCAGCTGCGTCAGGTCCTCGAGCATGTCCAGGTCCGGCGCGGCTATCGCCAGATGGGCCACCGCATAGCGGACCCGCTCCAGCGTCTCGGCGATGGTGGCGCGGATCCGCACCGTGACGATGTGCCCGTCGGCTTCAACCACGTCCGTGGGGTCGGATTCCTGGAACAGGCAGAACCAGCTGAACGGGATTCCCCAGGTCGACGCCCGGGTGTGCACCCTGCCCAGACCGGCATGCGAACGCACTTCGTCGATGCGTTCCTGATGCTTGTCGCGCTGCTCTTCAGGGATCAGCAGCTGCGCCAGCGGACCGTGGATGCCTTCCATCAGGGCATTTGCCGCGAGTCCGGCGCGGAGCACCAGCTGGCTTGGGCAATACAACAGCCGGTCCGGCATGGCCCGTCCGGCGGGTTCAACGGCGGCGTCGGCGGCGGTGGCCCCGGACGACGCTGCCGGCGGGGACGCGTCCTTGGCGGGCGGCGCCGGGACAACGCGCACCAGATCTGTCCGCCCGGTGGGGAAGGGGTCCCCGCCGGGGCGCGTTATCCGCCCGAGGGAAGCAAGCAACTCGGCGTTTTCCACCGCGGCGCGGGAAGCCTTCCCGGCTCCGGACGTCCGGAGTGCGTCCTGCTGCTCCGCCGGGAAGGCTTCCAGCGGCTCATAGATCCGCAGGGCGGACGTGAACGGCAGTCCGGCCTGTCCGTGGTAGAGGTTTCCCGTCATCGGCGCACAGCGCTCCTGTGGTCCGCGGTCATCAGTCGGTCAGCTCCACAATGACCGGTGCGTGGTCCGAGGCGCCCTTTCCTTTGCGCTCCTCGCGGTCGATCGCTGCGCCGGTGACGCGCGCGGCCAGGGCCGGGGAGGCCAGGACGAAGTCGATCCGCATGCCTTCCTTCTTGGGGAACCGCAGCTGGGTGTAGTCCCAGTACGTGTAGACGCCGGGACCGGGAGTATGCGGGCGCACGACGTCCTGGAATCCGGCGTCTTCGAAGGCATGGAAGGCGGCCCGCTCCGGCTCGCTGACGTGGGTCAGGCCCTCGCGGCGGAAGTAGTCGATGTCCCAGACATCATCGTCCTGCGGGGCGATGTTCCAGTCGCCCATCAAGGCGATCTGCGATTCCGGGTCACTCTTGACCCAGCCCTCAGCATGCGTCTTCAGCATGTCCAGCCAGCTCAGTTTGTACGGCATGTGCTCGTCCTCGAGGGAACGGCCGTTGGGCACGTAGAGGCTCCAGACCCGGATGCCGCCGCAGGTGGCGCCGATCGCCCGGGCCTCCTGCACGGCGTCTACGCCGCTCTTGCCGAACACCGGCTGGTCGATGAAGGTCCGCTCGACGTCGTCAAGACCTACCCGGGAGGCGATCGCGACGCCGTTCCACTGGTTCACGCCGAAGTGCGCCACCTCATAGCCCATGTTCTCGAACAGCTCCCACGGGAAGTTGTCGTCCTTGCACTTGGTTTCCTGAATGGCCAGGACGTCACAATCGGTGCGCTGAAGCCAGGCCTCCACGCGGTCGGCTCGGGCGCGGAGGGAGTTCACATTCCAGGTAGCAATCTTCACAGTCCCTAACTTACCGAACTTGGCTGCCACGCGGAGCGGCGCAGGGTCGCGGCTCTCTGGAAATTAGTAGGAAGTCCGAGTATATTCAGCAGCAGAGATGATCTGGATCACATGCAAAGGAGCATTCGACCATGGTGCGCGAACTATCCCATTACATTGACGGTCAGCGTGTGGAGGGCACGTCCGGGCGCTTCAGCGACGTCTACAATCCCTGCACCGGCGAGGTCCAGGCCCGGCTGCCGCTGGCCAGCGCCGAGGAAGTCCGAAACGTGGTTGCCAGCGCCGAGAAGGGCCAGCTCGAGTGGGCCGCGATGAACCCGCAACGGCGGGGCCGGATCCTGCTGAAGTTCGTCGACCTCGTCAACGAGAACCTGAACGAACTCGCCACGCTGCTGTCCTCCGAACACGGCAAGACCTTCCCCGACGCGAAGGGCGACATCCAGCGCGGCATTGAAGTCGTGGAGTTCGCGGCCGGCGCCCCGCACCTGCTCAAGGGCGAATTCTCCGACAGCGCCGGCGCCGGCATCGACGTGCACTCGATGCGCCAGCCCCTCGGCGTCGTAGCGGGCATCACTCCGTTCAACTTCCCGGCCATGATCCCGCTATGGAAGTCCGGCCCGGCCCTCGCCGCCGGCAACTCGTTCATCCTCAAGCCCTCCGAACGCGACCCCTCCGTGCCGCTCCGCCTGGCCGAGCTGTTCACCGAGGCGGGCCTGCCCGACGGCGTCTTCAACGTGGTCAACGGTGACAAGGAAGCCGTGGATGCGCTGCTCGAGGACCCCCGGGTCCAGGCGATCGGCTTCGTCGGGTCCACTCCGATTGCCCAGTACATTTACGCGACCGCGGCGGCGAACGGGAAACGCGCCCAATGCTTCGGCGGCGCCAAAAACCACATGGTGATCATGCCGGACGCGGATCTGGACATGGCCGCGGACGCCCTGATCGGGGCCGGTTTCGGCTCCGCAGGCGAGCGCTGCATGGCGATTTCCGTGGCGGTGCCCGTTGGCCGGAAGACCGCCGACGCGCTCGTCGCCAAGCTGCAGGAGCGGATCGCCGACCTCAAGGTCGGCCCGTCCCTCGCTGCGGACTCGGACTTCGGCCCGGTCGTGGCGGCCTCCGCCAAAGAGCGGATCGAAGGGTACATTGCCTCCGGCGTGGAGGAAGGCGCCAGCCTCGTCACCGACGGCCGCGGGCTGAAGGTCGAGGGCTATGACGGCGGCTTCTGGCTGGGTCCCACGCTCTTTGACAACGTCACGAAGGACATGAAGATCTACCGGGAGGAGATTTTCGGGCCCGTGCTGAGCGTGCTCCGCGCCGAGGACTACGACGAGGCCCTGAGGCTGTGCAGCGAGCATGAGTTCGGCAACGGTGTGGCCATCTTTACCCGTGACGGTGACGCCGCCCGGGACTTCGCGAGCCGGGTCCAGGTGGGCATGGTGGGGATCAACGTCCCGATTCCGGTGCCGATCGCGTACTACACGTTCGGCGGCTGGAAGGCTTCCGGCTTCGGCGACCTCAACCAGCACGGCGCCGACGCGTTCCGGTTCTATACAAAGACCAAGACCGTCACCACCCGGTGGCCCTCGGGCATCCGTTCCGGCAGCAGCTTCATCATGCCGGAAGGAAGCTGATGACGGAGCAGGGCATTCCGGAAAACACCGAGCCAGCCGCTGAGGTCCTGTTCGAGCGCCGCGGGCGCCTCGGCATCGTCACGCTGAACCGGCCCAAGGCCGTCAACGCGCTCACCGCGGGGATGGCCTCGGCCATGCTGGACCAGCTCACACTCTGGGCCGACGACGCCGCCGTCGGCACGGTGCTGGTCCGCGGCGCTGGCGAACGGGGCCTCTGCGCCGGCGGCGACATCGTGGCCATCTACCGGGACATGCTCGATGGCGGCTCGGCCACAGCGGACTTCTGGGCGGAGGAGTACCGGCTGAACGCACTCATCGCCGCCTACCCGAAGCCGTACGTGGCCTTCATGGACGGGCTGGTGCTCGGGGGCGGTGTGGGAATCTCCGCCCACGGCTCGGTCCGGATCGTCACTGAGCGCACCCGGATGGGCATGCCCGAGACCACGATTGGCTTTGCGCCCGACGTCGGCGGCACCCTGCTGCTGTCCCGCTCGCCGGGGGAGTCCGGCACCCACGCGGCCCTGACCGGCGCGCATCTGAGCGCCTCCGACGCGCTGTTCCTTGGGCTGGCGGACCACTTCGTGCCCTCCGGGCGCCTCTCCGAACTGGCAGCCGCGCTGGAGACTGAGCCGGCGGAGGCCGCCGTCGGGCGCTACACGGAACACCCTCCGCCGGCAGCGCTGGCGGCGCAGCGCGAGTGGGTGGACGCCTGCTACTCCAGCGACGACGCCCAGGAGATCCTGCGCCGGCTGCGCGCCTTTGACGGCGCCGCAGCCGGGGACGCGGCCGAAGCGGCGGACACGATCGAGGCCAAGTCCCCGACGGCCGTGAAAGTCACGCTGGAATCCCTGCGCCGCGTCCGGGGACTGAGCCTCGAGGAAGCCCTGGAACAGGAGTACAGGGTGGGACTGCGCTTCCTGGCCGGTCTGGACTTCCGCGAAGGCATCCGGGCCCAGGTCGTCGACAAGGACCGCACACCGCATTGGCAGCCCGCCACCCTCGCGGAGGTCAGCCGCGAGAACGTCGCGGCCTACTTCGCGCCGCTGGGCGACCGTGAACTGCAGCTTTCTTCGAAGGAGAAGGACAATGTCTGACAAAGCGCAGCCCGAAACCCCGCAGCCGGCGACGGTGCAGTCCGGGACGGTCCCGGTTCCGGGAACCATCGCGTTCCTCGGCCTGGGCCATATGGGCGGGCCAATGGCCGTCAACCTGGTCAAGGCCGGCTACACCCTGACCGGGTTCGACGTCGTTCCCGCGGCACTGGACAGCGCCCGGTCGAACGGCATCACCACGGCGGACACCGCCGCCGACGCCGTGGCCGGCGCCGCCGTCGTGCTGACCATGCTGCCAAGCGGTAAGCACCTGCTGGACGCCTACCTTGGCACCGGCGGGGCGCCGGGGCTGCTGCAGACGGCGGCCACCGGCACGCTGTTCCTGGATTGTTCCACGATCAACGTAGACGAGGCCCGCGAAGCCGCCGCACTGGCCCGCGCCGTAGGCCACCGCGCGGTGGACGCCCCGGTTTCAGGCGGCGTCGTGGGCGCCGAGGCGGGCACCCTGACGTTCATGGTCGGTGCGCTGCCCGAAGACTTCGAAGCGGTCAAGCCGATGCTGGAGGTGATGGGAAAGCGCGTGGTCCACTGCGGGGAGCATGGCGCGGGGCAGGCCGCGAAGATCTGCAACAACCTGATCCTCGGCGTCTCCATGATCGCCGTCAGCGAGGCCTTCGTGCTCGGCGAGAAGCTGGGCCTGACGCACCAGGCCCTGTTCGACGTCGCATCCGCGGCCTCAGGACAATGCTGGGCGCTGACCACGAACTGCCCCGTGCCGGGACCGGTTCCAACAAGCCCCGCCAACCGCGACTACACGCCCGGATTCGCCGGCGCCCTGATGGCCAAGGACCTCAAGCTGGCACTCAATGCCCTGGAAAGCACCGGGGTCGCCGCCCGGTTGGGACCCCTTGCCTCCGAAATCTACGATACCTTTGCCGCAGAGGGCGGTGCCGGCCGGGACTTCTCCGGCATCATCACGGACATCCGGGACAAGTCCGCGCACTAGCGCGCCAGCCCTCAGTCCTGCATCAAGACCAAACCAAAGGGGACAAGCATGACGGAGCAGTACGCAAACATCCTGGTGGAGCGCCGCGGCCGGGTGGGCCTGGTGACGCTCAACCGGCCCGAGGCACTCAACGCCCTCAACAAGGCCACGATGGACGAACTCGTGGCCGCTGTGACGTCCATGGACACGGACCCCGGGGTGGGTGCGGTGGTCCTAACCGGCTCCGCAAAGGCCTTTGCCGCCGGGGCCGACATCAAGGAAATGCAGTCCAAGGGCTACATGGACATGTACGCGGCGGACTGGTTCCGCGGCTGGGAGGACTTCACCCGGCTCCGGATCCCCGTCGTGGCAGCCGTCTCCGGCTTTGCGCTGGGCGGCGGCTGCGAGCTCGCAATGATGTGCGACTTCATCATCGCCGGGGACAACGCCAAGTTCGGCCAGCCGGAAATCAACCTTGGGGTCCTGCCCGGCATGGGCGGATCGCAGCGCCTGACCCGCGCCGTGGGCAAGTCCAAGGCGATGGACATGATCCTGACCGGCCGCTTCATGGAGGCGGAGGAAGCCGAGCGCTCCGGGCTGGTGTCCCGTGTGGTCCCGGCGGCGGACGTGGTCGAGGAGGCATTGAAGGCCGCCGAGGTGATCGCCTCCAAGTCCAAGCCGGTGGCGATGGTGGCCAAGGAAGCGGTCAACGCCGCCTTCGAGACCGGGCTGGCCCAGGGGGTGCTGTTCGAGCGGCGCGTATTCCACTCGCTCTTCGCCACCGAGGACCAGAAGGAAGGCATGGCGGCCTTCAGCGAAAAGCGCCAGCCGGAGTTCAACCACCGCTAGGCAAGCACGAGTCCCCAACCCCGCCTCTGGCGGAGCCAGCGCTACCCGTTACGCCGCGCTGATCCCGAACAGGCCGATGATCAGCGCCATGACCAGCAGGGTCACCAGTTCGTGGGCGCAGTTGAGCACGGTCAGGCCCGTCGGGCGGCCTTCAAAGGCGTCATGGGTGATGAAGCGTGCGGCGGTGAATCCCGCCCAGAGGATCAGGGCCGTGATCAGGGTGTTGGCCAGGAAGTTTCCGCCGTAGAAGTGCTGGGATATGGCGGCGGAACCGGCCAGCACCCAAGCGCTGATGAAGCTGACCACAAGCGTGATCAGAATGGGTTTGACGGCGTCCTTGGCTTCCCCGCTGGGCGAGACCTTGGCGACGCGCATCCAGTAGTTGCCAAACACCTTCGGCGTGTACCAGACGGATCCCACCACCATGCTGGACAGGGTGGCCACCAGCACGCCCCAGAAGTTGATCTCCGGAATCATGGTTTATTCTCCTCAGTCACTGAAATCGCCGGCGTTGCGGCGGAAGTTTCCCAAAATCCGGATCAGCTCGTCGACGTCCTGCTCCGCGAAGCCTGACTGTCCGAAGACCTCCGAATTCAGTACCGCCGTCGCCCTCTTGGCCAGCGTCCGTCCCTCAGGGGTCAGCTCGATCAAGGTGGTGCGCCCGTCGGTGGGGTGCGGGGAGCGGAGCACCAGCCCGGCCACTTGAAGCCGGTCGACGGCGTTGGTCACCGAGGTGGGATGCACCTGCAGCAGCGCGCTCGCCTTGTTCATCGGCAGCGCACCGCTGCGGGCAAAGCTCAGCAGGGCCAGCAGCTCATAGCGGGCAAAAGTAAGACCGAACGGCCGAAGGGCGCCCTCGATGCGGGCGAGCAGGATCTGCTGGGTGCGCATGATGGCGGTGATGGCTGCCATCGGGGCGGCGACGTCGGACCATCCGTGGCGTTCCCAGTTCAGCCGGGCATCCGCGATTGGATCACGCGGCAGCGGCGTTCCCACGGCACTCCCAGCTTGTCGTCGCGATCGGCATGAGCCTCAGCCTAGCCTTTCAGCCCCGGGAAATCGGATTCGGAGTACTCAATGCCGAGCCCTGCCGGAACCGCACCGCCGCCGTGCCGGAGTTCCTCGCTGTGCCGCAGTTCCACGCGCCGGATCTTGCCCGAGATTGTCTTGGGCAGCTCCGCGAACTCGAGCCGGCGGATCCTCTTGAACGGTGCCAGGTGGTCGCGGCAGTGGCGCAGGATATCCTCGGCCAGTTCGGGACCCGCCCGGTGCCCCGCGGCCAGGACCACAAAGGCCTTGGGCACGGACAACTTGAGCGGGTCGGGTGACGGTACAACGGCGGCTTCCGCCACGGCCGGGTGCTCGATCAGCACACTCTCCAGCTCGAAGGGGGAGAGCCGGTAATCGGAGGACTTGAAGACGTCGTCGCCCCGGCCCACGTAGGTGATGATGCCGCGCTCATCCCGGCTGGCCATGTCTCCGGTGTGGTAGTAGCCCCCGCGGAAGGCGTCTGCCGTCTTTTCGGGATCGCCGTAGTACGCCTTCATGAGTCCGACGGGCCGCGGGTCCAGTCGCAGGCAGAGTTCACCGTCGTCGCCCTCGACGCCGGTAGCCGGGTCCACCAGCTCGACGTCGTAGCCCGGCAGGGGTTTGCCCATGTCGCCGATCTTGATCGTCTGGCCCGGATTGTTTGCGATCTGCACCGTGGATTAGGTCTGGCCTA
>JAODMA010000169.1 GCA_025464545.1 Arthrobacter sp.
AGCACGACGCCGAGGACCGCCACGGCTGCGGTGAGCGCGATGCCGCCGTACGGCACGCCCGCCTTGTTCATGCGTGCGGCGAACTTGGGAGCCGAGCCCGTGACCGACATGGAACGCATGATGCGTCCGGTGGAGTACAGACCGGCGTTCAGCGAGGACAGTGCCGCAGTAAGGACCACCAGGTTCATGATCGCGTCCACGCCCTCCACCCCGATGGAGCCGAAGAAGGTGACGAAGGGGCTTTCGCCGGCCTTGTAGGAGGTGTACGGCAGAAGCAGGGAGAGCAGGACCAGGGAACCGACGTAGAAGACGGCGATGCGGACGATCACCGTGTTGATGGCCTTCGGCATGATCTTCTCGGGGTTTTCGGTTTCGCCGGCCGCGGTGCCGATCAGCTCGATCGACGCGTAGGCGAACACGACGCCCTGCATCACCACAACCGCCGGCAACAGCCCGTTCGGGAACAGCCCGCCATGGTCCTGGATCAGGCTGAAGCCGACCTCCTGCCCAGCGACCGGGGTGCCGAAGAGCACGAAGTAGATGCCCACCACCAGGAACGTCACGAGCGCCACCACCTTGATCAGGGCGAACCAGAACTCCAGCTCGCCAAAAACCTTGACGGAGACCAGGTTCAGGCCCAGCACGAGGATCAGGGCGGCGAGGGCCCAGGTCCACTGCGGCACCTCCGCGATGGGGGCCCAGTACTTTTTGAAGAAGTTCATATAGAGCGCGACGGCGGTGATGTCCACGATCGCCGTCATGGCCCAGTTCAGCCAGTAGAGCCAGCCGGTGACGAAGGCCGCCTTTTCACCGAAGAACTCGCGGGCATAGGAGACGAACGAGCCCGAGGACGGCCGGTGCATGACGAGTTCGCCGAGCGCGCGCAGGATCAGGAAGGCGAAGAAACCGCACACGGCGTAGCTGAGGACCAGCGCTGGCCCGGCCGTGGCAAGCCGTCCGCCGGCGCCCATGAAGAGCCCGGTGCCGATGGCACCGCCGATCGCGATCATCTGGACCTGGCGTGGTTTGAGGCCCTTGTGGTAGCCCTCATCCTCGACATGGAGGGTGGTTTCAGAGGCGTGGGCGTGCGCCGGAATGGTGTGGTCGGTGATGGCCTGCTTCTGCGTGCTGGCCGGTTGAGACTGGATCATGGGACTCCTTTGTCTATTTGCTCAGGTTGGCGAGGCGCTCGGGGCTGAGCAGTTCCTGAAGCTGGCCGGCCGTGAGCAGGCCGTGTTCCAGGACCAGCTCGGCAACACCCTTGCCGGTGGCGAGGGCTTCCTGGGCGATGGCGGTTGCGGTGGCGTAGCCGAGGTGGGGGTTCAGCGCCGTGACGAGGCCTATGGACCGTTCCACGGTCGCGCGAAGGTGCTCGGTGTTGGCCGTGATGCCCCGGACGCAGCGGGCGGTCAGGATCCGGCACGCTGCCTCCAGGTGGGTGATGCTCTTGTGGAGGCTGTGGACGATGATCGGTTCGAAGGCGTTGAGCTGGAGCTGCCCGGCTTCGGCCGCCATCGTGATGGTGACATCGTTGCCGATGACTTCGTAGGCCACCTGGCTGACCACTTCCGGGATCACCGGGTTGATCTTGCCGGGCATGATGGAAGACCCGGACTGCACGGCCGGTAGGTTGATCTCACCGAAGCCCGCGCGCGGTCCGGACGAGAGCAGCCGGAGGTCGTTACAGATCTTGGAGAGCTTGACGGCGACGCGCTTGAGTACGCCGGAGAGGTGCACGAAGGCGCCGACGTCCTGCGTAGCCTCGATGAGGTCCACCGCGGTGACCAGCGGCAGACCGGTGATTTCGCCCAGGTGCCGGCATGCCGCGTCGGCGTAGCCCGCGGGGGCGTTCAATCCGGTGCCGATTGCCGTGGCGCCAAGGTTGATTTCGTGGATCAGGAGGTCCGCCTCCGCCAGCCGCAGCCGGTCCTCGCCGATGGTCACCGCGTAGCTGCCGAACTCCTGGCCCAGGGTCATCGGGACCGCGTCCTGGAGCTGCGTGCGTCCCATTTTCACGACGGTGCGGAATTCCATGGCCTTGGCGGCGAAGGCTTCCTCCAGTTCCGCCAGGGCTTCCAGCAGTTCGCGGGCGGCGAAGATGGTGCCGAGTTTCACGGCGGTGGGATAGACGTCGTTGGTGGACTGGCTGAGGTTCACGTGGTCGTTCGGATGCAGCCGGGCGTAGTCACCCTTCGGGTGGCCCAGGATTTCCAGCGCCCGGTTCGCGATGACCTCGTTGGCGTTCATGTTGGACGACGTCCCGGCACCGCCCTGGATGACATCCACGACGAACTGCTCGCTGTACTTGCCGATCATCACGTCCATGCAGGCGTCCTCGATGGCCTCCGCGCGCTCGCCGTCCAGGAGCCCGAGCTCGCGGTTGGTCCGGGCCGCCGCGAGCTTCACGGCGGCCAGCCCGCGGACCAGATGCATGTTGGAGGAGAGGGTCTGGCCGGTGATCGGGAAGTTCTCCACGGCGCGGAGGGTGTGGACGCCCCAGTAGGCGTCGACGGGGATGTCGCGGTCCCCGAGCAGATCGTGTTCGGAGCGGAACGCCGTATGCGCGTCGGATTCGGTCATGGCTGTCCTCAAAGGGTTTCGGGGGCGGGAGAGGTGGCAGGGAGGAAGTCGGTGGCCAGAAGACGGCCGACCGGCCGGCCCCCGCCCAGGACCGTGCCAGTGGCGAGGCTGGCGAGGGGCGCGGTGTCGACGTCGAGCGCCTCCAGGGCGCGGACGGTGACCGGCAGGCGCGCGCGGTCGCCGCCGTCGGAAATCTTCAGAGCAATGGCGCGGCCGTCCGGCAGGCCCACCAGCTGCACGCCCTCGAAGCCGTCCTTGGCCAGCAGGCCGGGCATCAGGCGCATCAGCTCGGTGACGTCGCGCTCTTCGCCCCCCACCATCTCCGGGTGCTGGCGCATGGCGTGGGCGACCGCTGCCTCGGCGTTTTCGGCGGGGGTGGCTCCCGTGGCCGGCTCCGCCGCGGCCAGGCGGCTGAAGGCACGTGCCATCCCGCGGAGGGTGAGGGCGAAGAGCGGGGTGCCGCAGCCGTCCGTGCTGGTGCCGGAGGGTTCCTCGGAGGTGAGCTCGCGCACGGTTTCCGCGACGAGCTTCTGCAGGGGGTGGGCGGGGTCCAGGTAGCCCTGCACCGGCCAGCCGTTGACGACGCACGTCGCGGCCATTGCAGCGTGTTTGCCTGAGCAGTTCTGTGTCAGCTGGGTGGGTGTCCCGCCGCCGCGGAGCCATTCGGCGCGTTCGCGGACGCCGTAGGGCAGGTCGGTGCTGTTTTCCAGGATTCCGGCCGGAAGGCCGTGGAGCTGCAGGATCCGGGCGGCGCCGTCGCGGTGCCGGGCTGCGCCGGAATGGCTGGCGGCGGTGAGGGCCAGGAGGTCAGCAGGCAGGTCCAGCCCGGAGCGGACCATGGCCACGGCCTGCAGGGGTTTCAGCGCTGACCGCGGATAGAAGGGCGCCAGCGGATCACCTGCAGCAAACAGGGTCCGGGTGCCGGCGGGTTCCTGGGACACGGCGATCAGGGAACCGTAGTGGATGCTTTCCACCAATCCGTCGCGGGTCTGGGCCGCGAGTGGTACGTGCTGCGGCAGCCCGCTGCGTTCCGGTCCAGGGGTGGTTTCGGTCAGGGCAGGGAAAGGCATGGAGTCCTTGCTGTGGTGGACGGCTACTGGCTGAGGATGGAATCGAGGGCCACGCCCACGGCGGTTAGGTGTTCGCCCATGGCGGCCTGTGCGCCGGCGGCATCGCCCGATTCGATGGCCTGGAGGATGCGCTGGTGCTCCCGGTCCGAGGCCAGCTGGCGGTCGGCCACCATGTTGAGGGTCTCCGACTGATGGGCGAGTGCACCGCGGATATCGGTCACGACACTATCGAAGACCTAGTTGCCGCTGGCCCGGGCTATGGCAGCGTGGAAGCTGGAGTCAAGGCTGACCCAGGCCTCAGGGTCATCCTCTGCGGCCATGGCTGCCACGATGTCCCGGAGACCCTCAAGTTCCTCAGCGGTGCGGCGCTGTGCGGCGAGCCCGGCGGCAGGCACCTCGATGTGGGGGCGGGCTTCCGTGAGGTCCCGGGCGGAGTAGGAGCCCAGGACGAGGTCCTTGGCCACCTGGCTGGCGACCACGAAGGTGCCCTTGCCGGTTTTCGTCACCGTCAGACCCAGGGCCGTGCAGGAGCGAAGCGCCTCACGGACCACCGAACGGCTGACCCCGTACCGCTGCGCGAGCGTGGTCTCGGAACTGAGTTTGGCTCCTACCTCCACGAGGCCTGACTCGATGTCCGTCCGGAGGGCATTGAAGACGGCTTCGGCGGCGCTGAGGCGTTGCAGGGGCGCTGTCGCCCCGGCGTCTGAGGCAGGTTGTCCTGCTGTCCGGCTGTCTGACAGGTTCACCCGTCAAATATGGCATGGATCACAGGAGCGTGTCAACGCTGTGTGCAGGTGCGGGCATTTCTGGCCGACCTCAGCCCTGAAGCCGCTGCCGGTAATGCCGCGGTGTCTCGCCGGCTTCGTTGCGGAAGTGCCGGTTGAAGTTCGAAAGGTTGGAAAACCCCACCTCGAAGCAGATATCGGAGATGGCTTTATCGCTGCGCTCCAGAAGGCGCCGGGCGTGGGCGAGCCGGAGTTTGCGCACCAGATCGCTGAAGTTCTGGCCCGTGGCACGCTTGAAGTACTTCGAAAAGGTGGGTTCTGACATTCCAACCAAGCCGGCCGCCTCGGACATCTTGACCGTACCGGCATGGTTGCCGAAGACGTATTCCAGCACGATGTCGACCACGGCCGCCCCCTGGCCATCCAGCTGCGGCCTGAACCATTCTTCGGCCAGGTAGCGGCGTTCGCCCTCCGGAGCACGGGCAAGAACCGTGAAGAGCTCAAACATGTGGTGCAGTCGTTCCAGTCCGGTAGAGGCGCCCATCGCCGCGATGGCCGCAGCGGCTGACTCGGCCGACCTTCCCAGGAACTCAATGCCGCGCGCCGACTGTTCCAGCAGCGGCTCGACTTCGGACATTTCAGGAACCGTGGCAGCTGCCTGCCGGATCCACTTCCCGTCGAACTGCACCACGGCATCACGCCGCTCCAGCACCTCTCCGGGTTCAAGGTCGCTGACCCAATCGTGGGGGAGCCCGGAACCTACCAGCGAAACATGCCCTGCCTCGAAGGTGCCGACGTGGTCTCCCACGATGAATTTCCCGGTGCCCTTCCGGATCAGGTGGATCTCGTATTCCGGATGGTAGTTCCACCGGGCAAGCGGGCTGGGATAGTCATGCTCGGTCCACCGCACGGAATGGTGCGGATCGGCAGGAATGACCTCCCGGTTGGCGCGCATGCCGACGAGCCGTTGGGCCAGCCTGGCGGCGGCGCCCTCACTCCGTTCCTCCGTGCGCCATGGCAGACAGTATGGCAGTACCCGGCCGGACCCTGACGAACGTGCCGGATCAGAAGAGCGCGATGCCGGTCAGTTCAGCAAGCCGGTCCAGGAGCCTGTCCTGGAATCCGGGATCAAGGGTCCTGGGGGCGGGCGCCTGGCGTTTCCGGTGGTACCAGTACCCGCCGCTTGCAGTCGCCACCGGATCGTTGCTGGTGGCCAACCACGTTTGGGTGAGGTGTCCCATCTCCAGGTCGTCCGGGGCGCCGGGGCCGCCCATTTTGGTGGGAACCCATCCCGGGTCCACGGCGTGGCTTTGTACCGCCGGCCAGCGGCGCGCGAGCGCCAGGGCGAGTGTGGCGACGTGGAGCTTGCTCTCGGAGTATGCCTGGCCGGGGTTCCAGCGCCGCCGGGTCCAATCGATGTCATCCAGTTCCAGTGAGCCGCCGCCGGCCCGGTGCATTCCGCTGCTGAGATAGACCAGCCGGTCCGGCCGGTTGATCAGCGCGGTGAGCAGGTAGGGCGCCAGGGTGTTCACGGCCAGGGTCCGCGCGTGCCCCTCCGGCGTCGACGCCCGAACGGGCTCCAGATACACCCCGGCGTTGTGGATGACGGCGTCCATTCTGCCGAACCTGTTAACCTGGCCGGCCAGCCCGTGGGTTTCGGCCGCGCTGCTGAGATCGCCGACGACGACGCCCACGGCCCGTGTGGCCAGATCGGCGAGGGCGTCCGCACGTCCGGGTGTCCGGGCGTGCAGGAGGACCTCGTGGCCCTCGTCGAGGAGGCTGCGTGCCGCGGCGCGGCCAAGCCCGTCCGCGGAGCCGGTGATGAAGATGCGTGCCACGGGAGTCCCTTCCTCAGTGCGCGATCAGCCCGTCGTGGACGCCCGGACCACCAGCTCAGGAGGAAAAACTATCTGGGTCGGCATGAAACCGGCTTCGGCGTCCGCCTCCCGGAGCAGCAATTCCAGGGCGGTGGCACCAATCAGTGCGCTGGGCTGCCGAATGGACGACAGCGGGACCACAGCTGCCGCCGCAAATTCAATATCGTCATAGCCGATCAGGGCGATCTCCTCCGGCACCTTCACGTCGCCCATCAGCATCAGGCCCTGGAGAACTCCCATGGCCAGCAGATCGTTGGCCGCGAAGATCGCATCCGGACGCATCGCCGCCGGCCGGAGCCTGATGGCCTCGCCTGCCGCCCGGCCGGACAGCACGGTCAGGGAATCGGTCCCGACGACTTCTACGGTGGCGCCGGGCACTTCCTGAACCGCCTTCCGTGCGCCCGCTAGCCTGTCTGCGACCTGGCGGATGCTCGACGGGCCGCCGACAAAGGCGATTCGCCGGCGGCCGAGGGAGAGCAAATGAGAAGCCGCCATCTCCCCGCCGGTCAGGTCATCCACTGCCACGGAGGAGAAGCTCAGGTTGTCCGTCTGCCGGTCGACCAGAACTGTGGGGATACCTCGTCCGCGCAGCTGTTCCAGCCGCGGGATCACGTTGCCGACGGGGGAGAGCAGCACTCCGCGGACACGCTGCTGTTCGAAGAGATCCAGGTACGCAGCTTCCCGGGCCGCGTCCTCATTGCTGTTGCCGACCAGGACAGTGAAATGCGCGGCGGTGGCCTTGTCCTCCGCACCTCTGGCAAGCTCCGTGAAGAACGGGTTGGCGGCGTCCAGGACCACCAGGCCGATACTGTGGCTCAGGCCGGCGCGAAGCTGCCGGGCGGCATCGTTGCGGACAAAGCCAAGCTGGTCGATCGCGGCCTGCACCCGGGACGTGACGTCCGCCGATACCTTCTCCGGCCGGTTCAGGACGTTGGAAACCGTTCCGACGGAGACACCGGCCAGGGCTGCGACGTCCTTGACGCTGGCTGAAACCATCTGCTGAGCTCCTGATCGCGGACGTCGCGGCGCTGCCGGGCGGCTGCGTTGCGGTACCAAGGTGGTGTCCTCAGGATACCCGTTCAGGGCGCAATTTGAACCCTTTCAATGAAACGTATCAAAATGTCCGCGGCGGCCCTGGTCGCAGCCCTTGACGAGGTCCCGCCGGGCGCTTATGCTTCAAATCACAGCACGCATGAAACGATTCATTACTAGATTCAATGGTGCAGTTCATCCAGCCCCAAAGGTGCGGTTATCTTATGCAGCAGACCTACAGCCCCCGGTCCGGCCCCTCCGGGGAAGGACCACGGCCGGTACTCTCTCTTCACCACGCAGCCAAGACCTTCGGGCCGGTGGTCGCCCTGGCCGAAGGAACCATCGAAATCCAGGCCGGCGAAATCCATGCCCTCGTCGGCGAAAACGGTGCCGGAAAGTCGACGCTGGTCAAGATCCTGGCCGGCCTGCACCATCCGGACTCGGGCGACTTCAAAGTCAGCGGGGAAAGCGTGCAGTTCCGCCACGTCGGTGACAGCAAGGCCGCCGGAATCTCGGTCATTTACCAGGAGCCCACGCTCTTTCCGGATCTGACCGTCGCTGAGAACATCTTCGTCGGCCGCCAGCCCAAAGGCCGGTTAGGTTTGATCAGCAAAGCCGCCATGGTCCGGGAGGCAAGCATGCTCTTCGAGCGGCTCGGCGTCCCGATCGATCCGACCCGGATTGCCGAGGGACTGTCGATCGCTGACCAGCAGATCATCGAAATCGCCAAAGCCATTTCGCTGGACGCCAAAGTGCTCGTGATGGACGAGCCCACGGCGGCACTCAGCGGCGTGGAAGTGGACCGGTTGTTCGCCGTCGCCCGCAGCCTGCGGGACAGGGGAACGGGCATCCTGTTCATCTCGCACCGCTTCGACGAGGTCTTCGGCTTGTGCGATCGCATCACTGTGATGCGGGACGGCCGGTACATCTCCACGCACCGGACCATCGACGTCGCGGTGGAGCAGATAGTCCGCGAGATGGTCGGCCGCGACATCGGAGCCTTGTTCCCCAAGGTTGCGGCGGAAGCCGGCGATGTGGTCTTGCAGGTCGAAGGTCTGAGCCGTGCCGGCGTCTTCCGGGACATCAGCTTCGAAGTCCGCGCCGGCGAGATCGTGGCACTGGCCGGCCTGGTCGGCGCCGGCCGGACCGAAGTGGCGCGTGCCGTCTTCGGGATCGACCCCTACGACGCGGGCGAAATCCGCTTCGAGGGCCGGAAACTGAAGGCTGGAGACCCCCAGGCTGCGATAACCGCGGGGATGGGTTTTGTCCCCGAGGACCGGCGCAAACAGGGCCTGGTCATGAACCTTTCTGTTGCCCGGAACGTGACCCTCACGCTGCGGAACAAATTGGCGACGGCGGGGCTGATCAACGGTGCCGCGGAACGCCGTGCTGCGGAGGAGTGGAGCAAACGCCTCCAGGTCAAAACCGGGTCGCAGGAGCATGCCGTCTCGACGCTCTCCGGCGGCAACCAGCAAAAAGTGGTTCTCGCCAAGTGGCTGGCCACCGACCCGCGGCTGCTCATTATTGACGAACCCACGCGGGGCATCGACGTCGGCACCAAGAGCGAGGTCCACCGGCTCATCTCGGACCTCGCCGGCCGGGGCATCGCGATCCTGATGATCTCCTCCGAGCTGCCCGAAGTGCTCGGCATGGCGGACCGGGTTCTGGTCATGCGGGAGGGCCGGATCACCGCCGAACTCGACCGGGCCGATGCCAGTCCCGAATCCGTTATGCACGCCGCAACTTCGTCCGCAGGAGGTACTCCATGAGCTCCGCTCTGGACCATAAGAAGGTGACTCCGCCGGCACCCGGCGCCGGCCGCGGCCGGGGCACGCTCGCCTCGGTGCTGCGGCTGCGCGAGTTGCCGGTGCTGATCGCCCTCGCCGTTCTCGTCCTGGTGACATACCTGATCAACCCGCTGTTTCTCAGCCCGCAGGGCGTGAAAGACCTGCTGCTCAATGCCACCATCATCATCATTCTGGCGGCCGGGCAGACGCTGCTGATCATCACCCGGAACATCGATCTCTCCGTGGGGTCCATGCTCGGCCTGGTGGCCTTCGGCACCGGGTCCATCTTCTCAAGCATGCCCGGCATACCGATCGTCGCCGTCTTCGCGATCGGCATGGCCTTCGGGGCGGTCCTCGGTGCCTTCAACGGGATCCTGGTGACCGTGGCCAAGGTGCCCGCCCTCGTCATCACCCTGGGGACGCTCTACGTTTTCCGCGGCCTCAACAACGCGTGGGCCGGCGGCAAACAGTTCTTCGCCGGTGACCGGCCGGACGCCTTTGGAGCCCTCTCGGTGGATACCTTGCTCGGATTCCCGATCATCACGCTGCTGGCCCTTGCCGTCGTAACCGCCGCCGCCGTCTACATGTCCGGGACCCGCCCGGGCCGGGATCTGTACGCCATCGGTTCGGACCCGGACGCGGCCACCGCTTTCGGGATCAAGGTCTCCAAGCGTGTGTTCCTGGCCTTCCTCGCCAACGGGGCACTGGCAGGACTGGCTGGCGTGCTCTATGCCAGCCGCTTCAATTCCGTCGGCGCCACCACCGGTACCGGAATGGAACTGACAGTGGTCGCCGCCGCCGTCGTCGGCGGCGTGGCGATCTTCGGCGGCAGCGGTTCGGTTGCCGGAGCAGCCCTCGGCGCGCTGCTTCTCACGACCATCACCAGTTCCCTGACCGCACTGCGGGTCGACAAGTTCTGGCAGCAGGCAATCGTCGGCGTGCTGATCCTGACGGCCATCATCATCGAACTCGTGGCAAGCCTGCGCACAGCCAGGAAACTGCGGATAAGCGAGGCCCGAAATGTCTGAGACCACCTCGCCCACCAGCACGGCGCCTGCCCCCGTGGCGGACAGCACCAAGCCGCTTGCCAGCGAACCCAAGGGCAAGACCGGCGCCGCGCGGATCCTGACGAGCCGGGACGCCATGACGGTCTATGCCCTCGTAGCCTTCCTCCTCTATGCCGCCATCGCCATTCCGCGCTTCGCCTCGCCGGTCACCACCGGCTTCCTCCTGCTGGACGTCATCCCGGTGCTGATCATCGCGATGCCCATGACGCTGATCATCATCACCGGGGAAATAGACCTGTCCGTCGCCAGCACCGCCGGCCTGACCAGCGCCCTGATGGGTGTCCTCTGGGCCAGCGGAATGGATATCTGGTTGGTCCTGACCATCAGCCTGCTGGCCGGTGTAGCGGCCGGGATGTTCAACGGCTTCCTGATCGCCGTCCTCGGACTGCCTTCACTGGCGGTCACCATCGGTACCCTGGCGCTCTTCCGCGGCCTGGCCCTGGTGATCATCGGCGACAACGCGGTGGCGAACTTCCCGAAGCCCCTGACCGCATTCTTCACCTCCAAGCTTGGCGGCACCGGCATTCCGACGGTGATGATCGGCGTCGTCCTGGTGATGATCTTCTTCGGAGTGCTGCTGCACTTCACGCCCTTCGGACGCGGACTGTTCGCGATGGGCTACAGCAAGGAAGCTGCCAGCTTCGTCGGGATCAACGTTGCCCGCAGCAAATTCTGGCTCTACGTCGGATCGGGCGCCGTTTCGGCCCTGGCGGGCATCTACTGGACGTTGCGGTACACCAGCGCCCGCAGCGACAACGCCTCCGGCCTGGAGCTGGCCGTCATCGCCGCCGTCCTGCTTGGCGGTGTGTCGATCTTCGGCGGCAAGGGGTCCATCCCCGGCGTCATTGCCGGTGTCCTGCTGATCGGGACACTCAATTATGCGCTGCGGCTGGCAAGAGTTTCCGACGTCGTCCTCATCACCGTGACAGGTCTGCTCCTGATCTTCTCCGTGGTCGCTCCGAGCATCGGGTCCGCCGTCAAAGAATGGCGGCACACCCGCCGCGTCCGCCGCCGCTTCAGCCAGCAGGCAAGCTGAACGGCTGCCCTCCCGCCTCCACTCCAGCTCCGTCCACACGGAACCAGTTGTATCCGCCGCACAGAAAAAGGAAGAACAATGATGTTGAACCGCAAAAACACAGGCCCCACCGGCCGCTTGGCGTCCCTGGTCGCCATCACCGCCGCGGCCGCCCTGGCCCTGACAGCGTGCAACAGCGGCTCCGGGTCAACCGGCGGCAGCAGCCCAGCGGCGGGAGGGGACCTCAAAATCACCTTCATCCCCAAGCAGCTGAACAATCCCTACACGGACGTTGTCCTGGGTGGCGGCAAGAAGGGCGCCCAGGAAGCGGGCTTTGCCTCCTCCCAGGTGGTCGGCCCGCTGGAAGCCTCCGCCTCCAGCCAGGTCTCCTTCATCAACGCCGAAACCCAGGCCGGCACGAATGTGGTGGTGATTGCCGCCAACGACCCCGACGCCGTGTGCACCGCCCTCGGCGAGGCCCGCTCCGCCGGCGCGAAAATCGTGGCCTTCGACTCGGATGCGAACCCGGACTGCCGCGACGTATTCATCAGCCAGGTTGTCGCCAAGGAGGTGGCGCTGATCCAGACCAAGCTGATTTCCGAGCAGATCGGCGGTAGCGGCGAGATCGCCATCCTCTCGGCCACCGCGAACGCCACGAACCAGAACGAGTGGATCAAGTTCATGGAAGAGGAACTGGCCTCCAACCCGGCGTACAAGGACATTAAGCTCGTGGCGAAGGTTTACGGCGACGACAATGACACCAAGTCTTTCCAGGAGGCCCAGGGCCTGCTGCAGGCCCACCCGAGCCTGAAGGGCATCATCTCCCCGACCACCGTCGGCATCGCAGCGACAGCACGGTACCTGTCCACCTCCGCGTACAAGGGGAAAGTCGCGCTCACCGGACTGGGCCTGCCCAATGAAATGCGGCCCTTCGTCAAGGACGGGACCGTCAAGGAATTCGCTCTGTGGGACCCGGCGCAGCTGGGCTACGTAGCGGCATTCGCCGGCAAGGCGCTCCAGGACGGCAAAATCAGCGGCGCCGAAGGCGACACCTTCACCGCCGGCGAGCTGGGCGAACGCAAAGTCGAAAAGGGCGGACTGGTGATCGTCGGGCCGCCGACAGTCTTCAACGCCGAGAACATCGACAAGTACAACTTCTGA